>DASVYO010000112.1:0-2822 GCA_036392135.1 Solirubrobacteraceae bacterium | reverse complement strand
GCCCGGCAGCTTCCCCGGCTTGCGGGCGGGGACGAAGCCGGCGCCCAGCTCACGGGCCAGCGCCGCCCCCAGGATGAACCCGCGGGCCTCGGCGGCCACCACGTAGTCGACGCCATAGGAGCTCACCAGCGAGGCCAGGCGGGACACGGCGAGGTCGAGCGCCACGGGATCGAGCAGCAGCGGCGTGATGTCCTTGAAGGTGATCCCCGGGGTGGGGAAATCCGGGATGTCCCGGATGTGGGCGCGCAGATCGTGCGCATCCTGGCGGCGCGGGCTCATGCGGGGGTCATTGTTGCCGACCGGGAGGCCGCCCGGCTCACCGGGGACTGCGGCGGGGGCGGGATGGCTAGTGCAGGCAGCGGTTTGCCGTCTTGCCCTTCGCGCGGCAGCCCTCGAGCCAGAGCGCGCCGTTGCGGAACGCGGCCAGGGCGGGCTTGGTCTGCACCCGCCCGCGGCCCGTGTAGCGCAGCAGGCCGGAGAACGAGAACGCCGGGGCGCCCCTGAACTCGTTGCCCATCCACGTGTAGTAGTAGAACGCGCTCAGACCCAGCTGACCGCGCCAGCTGCCGATCAGGCGCAGCAGCTCGGCCACGTTCCGTGCCTGGCCGCTCTGGGTCACGTTGAAGTCGTGGTGCTGCGTGGTCTGGCCGATCGCCGAGGGCCAGCTCAGCTCGGAGGCGATCAGCGGCTTGGCCGCGTCCCCGTAGCGGTTCATCGCGCGGCGCATGAGCCGCAGGTACAGGATCACGTTGGCCGGCGTGCTCGTGAAACCGTTGACGGACACGCTGTCGAACAGTCCACGCGCCCCCCGGATCGCGTAGATCCGGCCGAGCGCGTGCCAGGCCAGGTTGGTGAGCGCACCGAGCACGACCCTCGCGCCGGGGTCGGCCTGCCTGATCGCCCGGCTGGCGAGCCGCAGCAGCGCCACGTAGCGCTGGGCGAACGGCTGCGGCCAGTAGGCGGGAATATTGGGTTCGTTCCAGACCTGCCACTGGCTGACCGGCAGCTTCGGGATCCGAGGGTTCATGCTCCAGAAGCTCCCGCGCGTCCCGTAGCGCCTGACCATCGCGGCCGCGAACTCGGCGTACGGGGCGTCCCGCTGCGGGACCTTGAAGCCGGACCGGTTACCGGCCGCATCCCAGGCCGGGACGTAGAGCAGCGTCGGGAGCACGCTCAGCCCGTGGTCGGCCGCGTCACCGACGATCTGGTCGGTGGCGGCGTAGGAGATGGGGCGTCCGGCGGGACCGGCGACGAATTGGGACCGCCGATCAGCGGGCACCTGTGACCAGCTGGCGTAGGGCTGGGCGGCCGCCCAGTTGAAGGCCGCGCGGACGCTCTGCACTCCGTTGCTGACCATGCTCGACATCTGCTGATTCAGATCCAGCGAGTTGCTCGGGTCCAACAGCGGACCGTCGATGTCCACACCGACAAAGCCCGGCGACGTCCCGGCAAGTCGGGCGTGGTTCGCGCTCCGCGTGCGTGCCGGAGCCCCCTCGGCCGCGGTGAGCAGGAACGCCCCGGCCAGTGTGCACAGGGTGAGGATGAGCAGCGCGGCCCGGGCGCAGCGCGGCGGGGGCCCGAGGGCGGACGGCGGCATCAGAACGGCTCCAGATTCAGAGGGTCAGGCTGCGCTGCGGACTACGTGGCGATCTTGCGCAGATCCCGAATCAGTAGCAAATGTTTCAGATGCGTGGTGACCGAGGCCAGGTTCTCCAGGGCCTCGATCGCCTCCTTACGCCGGTCAGGATTTCTTGACCGGAGCGCCGGGGCGAGGATGCTCTGCAGTAGCTGGGCCTCGCGATCGGCGGAGCTGCGGAACACCCGCAGGTTGCGCCCGCCGACCCCGTAGCGGGCCAGCTCGGACACCGCCCGGACGATCTCCCGCTCGGTCTCGTCGTAGTAGCGGGTGCCGGCGCGGGTCTCACCCTTGATCACGCCGAAGTCGACCAGCTCGCGGACCAGGCCGGGCGTCGCGCCGGTCTCGTCGACCACATCCTCGAGTGAATACAGGGCCCCGGGGTCCCGGGCGCTGACCATCGCGCGCCGGGGGCCGCGGCGCTCGGCGCCGGGCGGGCTCACGTCGCTGTCCGAGCGGCCGCCGGCCAGCTCCTGGCGGATCACCCGCAGGGGCAGGAACTCGTCACGCTGCAGGCGGAGAATCGTGCGCAGGCGCTGGATGTCGTTGTGGCTGTAGAGGCGGTAGCCGCCCTGCGTGCGACGCGGCGCGAGCAGCTTCTGATCCTCGAGGTAGCGGATCTTGGAGATCGAGATGTCAGGAAACTCCGGTGCCAGCGCCTTGCACACGGCCCCGATCGTGACCGCCTTCTCGCGCGGACGCTCACCGGCCGCCTCGATGGGCGGCGGGGCGAGGACCTCGGAGGGATTGATGTCAGTGGAAGCCATCAGCTACTCAGGAACGCCAGCTTGTACTTGCCGATCTGCAGCTCGTCGCCGTCGGCGAGGCGATGGGATTCGATCCGGCGGCGGTTGACGTAGGTGCCATTGAGCGACCCGCAATCGTCGAGGAAGTAGTCACTGCCGCGCCGCACGAGCACGGCGTGGTCGCGCGACACGGTGATGTCGTCGAGAAAGATGTCGGAGTCGGGGCGACGGCCCACGGTGAGCCGGTCGCCCTCGAGCGGAAAGCTCTCCCCCGCGCGTCCGCCGCCCGCCCGGATGACGAGCGCGGCGCCGCGGGCGACGACGTCACGCAGTTCGAGTTCCTCGAACTCACCGGTCTCGGACACCTTGTAGGTCGCTGTGGTCGCGCCAGGAGTGGGGTCGGACTGGGCGAGAAACGCGCCGCAGCGCTGGCAGTAGTT
>DASVYO010000111.1:0-23451 GCA_036392135.1 Solirubrobacteraceae bacterium | reverse complement strand
CTTCGCCACCGAGTACGGCTCTGACCACCGCTGCCTGGTCAAGCTCGGGTGCAAGGGCCCGGTCGTCAAGTGCAACGTGCCCGTCCGTGGCTGGGTCAACGGCATCGGTGGGTGCCCGAACGTGGGCGGCATCTGCATGGCCTGCACGATGCCCGGCTTTCCGGACAAGTTCATGCCCTTCATGGACGAGGACCGCTGGGGGGGCGTCGCGGCTCAGATCATGCAGTTCAGCTACGGCCCGATCGTCCGCTACTTCCGCCATCGCCACATCGACAAGCAGTTCGACAAGGAACCCGAGTGGCGGCACAAGGGCAACGCGCTGACCAGCGGCTACGCCAAGCGCTGGTAGCCGCGGTCCCAGAACCTTTTCAGATCGAATCAGTGCAGGAGGAGTGACGCCGAATGGCCACCGAGACAGCCCAGAAGGTCATGGTCAAGGAGATGTCGTGGGATCCGATCACGCGGATCGTCGGCAGCCTCGGGATTCACACCGAGATCGACTTCTCCAACCAGCGGGTCAACAAGTGCTACAGCACGTCGATGATCTTCCGCGGGTTCGACATCTTCATGAAGGGGATCGACCCCCGCGACGCCCATTTCATCACCAGCCGCATCTGCGGCATCTGCGGCGATAACCACTGCACGTGCTCGTGCCTGAACCAGAACATGGCCTACGGGGTCAAGCCGCCGCCACTGGGTGATCTGGCCTTCAACCTGGCCGAGACCGCCGACTACATCTTTGACCACGCGATCTTCAACGACTGCATGGCCAACGTCGACTTCTGCGAGCAGATGGTCAAGGAGACCAATCCCTCGCTGCTGGCCAAGGCCGAATCGACGCCCGCCCCCGGCCAGGACATCCACGGGTTCAAGACGATCGCCGACATCATGCGGGCCCTGAACCCGTTCACGGGGGAGTTCTACCTCGAGACGCTGCACGTGGCCCGGTACACGCGCGAGATGTACTGCCTGTTCGGGGGCCGCCACACCCATCCCTCGACGATCATGCCCGGCGGCTGCAGCGCCGACATCACCCACCAGACCTGCACCGACTACTACGTGCGGTTGATGCGCTACTTCGACTACGTCAAGCGCAGCGTGCCGATGCACGACGACCTGTATGACTTCTTCCTGCAGGAGCTGCCCGGCTACGACATGGTCGGCTTCCGGGAGACGAACCTGGTCAACTGGGGCTCGTTCGACGACCCCGACTACGTCGACTACGACTACCGCCACATGACCGACTGGGGGCGCAAGCGCTACATCACCCCCGGCGTGGCGATCGGCGGCGAGCTGATCTCGACCGATCTCGTCGAGATCAACCTGATGATCCGCATCCTGCTCGGCTCCTCCTACTTCGACGGCTGGGACAACGAGCCCACCTACGTGACCCACGATCCGCTGGGCAATCCGGTGGACAAGAACCACCCGTGGAACAAGGTCACCCTGCCGCGGCCGCAGAAGCGCGACTTCACCGACAAGTACACCTGGGTCGTCTCTCCGCGCATCTACCACCAGGCCACCGGCAGGCACGTGTGCTGCGACACCGGCGGCGGCCCGTTCGCGCGCCAGTGGTGCACTGCCAAGGCCGGCCTGGTCGACTTCGGATACGCCAGGGCCACCGGGCACTCACTCCAGATGGTCCTGCCCCGCTCGCCCAACCTCCCCGAGATGGAGCTCGAGTGGAACGTGCCCGAGAAGTCAAACGCGATCGAGCGCGACCGGGCCCGCACCTACCACCAGGCCTACAGCGCGCTGATCGCGCTGCACTGCCTGGAGCGGGCGATGAAGGAGGTGCAGGCCGGGCGGACCAAGAGCTGGAACAGCTTCACGGTGCCCGAGAACGCGGTCAGCTGCGGCTTCCATGAGGCGGCCCGTGGCGTGCTCTCGCACCACATGGTCATCCGCGAGGGCAAGATCGCCAACTACCAGCCCTACCCGCCGACGCCGTGGAACGCGTCACCCCGCGACAGCTACGGCACTCCGGGTCCCTACGAGGACGCCGTCCAGAACACGCCGATCTTCGAGGAGAACGGCCCGGAGAACTTCAAGGGCATCGACATCATGCGGGCGGTCCGCTCGTTCGATCCCTGCCTGCCCTGCGGCGTGCACATGTACACCGGGGCGGGCAAGGTCCGCAAGGTGGTGCACACCCCGACGGCCATGGCCTGAGGCGCGGCGATGAGCGCGGTGGCACGCGAGACGGCGCCGGAAGAGCTGTTCAGGCGCGTCGAGGAGCTCCAGGGCCGGCTCGAGGACTCGGCCGCGGACCCGGCGGTGCTGGCCCTGGCCGGCGAGCTCGTCTCGGCGGTCGTGGCGATGTACGGCGCGGGGCTCCGGCGGATCCTCTCGGGCCCCGCGGGGGAGTCCCTGGCCGCGTCCCTGGCCGAGGATCCGGTCGTGGCCACGCTGCTGCTGATCCACGACCTGCACCCGGTGGCGCTGGAGCAGCGGGTTCAGAACGCGCTCGACACGGTGCGTCCGTACATGGAATCCCACGGCGGCAACGTCGAGCTGCTGTCGGTCAAGGACGGGGTCGCGCGGATCCATCTGCGCGGCAGCTGCTCTGACTGCTCGGCGTCATCGGTGACGCTCGAGCTGGCCGTCAAGCGCGCGCTGGAGGAGGTGGCGCCCGACCTGGCGGGCCTGGAGGTCGAGGGCATGGCCCCGCAGATGACCGGGTTGGCGCTGCCGATGGCCGGCGGCGACGGCGTGGCGCCCGGCGCCGAGCTGCCCGTGGTCATGTCGGGAGCCGCCGCTTCCGGCCGCCCGGGGGAACCGGTGTCCGGCCCCGCCCGATCACCGGCGCAGGACGCGCTCCCCGTCTGGGTCGAGCTCGACTCGGTGGCCGACCTGGAGCTCGGAGGCCTGACCGCGGTCGCGATGGACGGAGGCGGCGAGTTCGTGGTCGCCAACGTCGAGGGCACCCTGCTCGCCTACCGCGATCACTGCGCGGCCTGTGGCGGCGCCCTGCACGACGGAGCGCTCGTCGCGGGGGCGCTGGCCTGCCCGCACTGCCAGCGGTCGTTCTTCCTCCCGCGAGCGGGCCGCTCGCTCGATGATGAGAAGCTCCAGCTCGAGCCGGTGCCGCTGCTGCGTGAGCAGGGGCACGTGAAGGTGGCGCTGGCCGCGACATGAGAAGCCGCGCCTCGGTCGTGACCGGACTTCGGGGCCTGCGGGCACCCACCCCTGATCCGGGCCTGCGCCCGACCCCCGGCGTGGAGACCCAGGGCGGTTCGCTGGCCCGGACCTCGGAGGGCGCGGCCGCGTCCAGCGACACCGAGCGCTGCGATCTGTGCGGCGTCTCGATCCCCACCGAGCACCGTCATCTGCTCGCCCTCGTCGACCGGCGGATCATCTGCTCCTGTGAGGCGTGCTGGGCGATGCGCGCCGGGGAGGGCGACTACCGGCCGGTCGGCAACCGGACCGTGTGGCTGCCCGAGCTGAGGCTCCCCGATGATCTCTGGGCGAGCTTCCAGATCCCGATCGGGCTGGCCTTCTTCATGCACTCGACGGTGACCGAATGCGTGGTGGCCATGTACCCGTCGCCGGCCGGCGCGACCGAATCCGAGCTGCACTTCGACTGCTGGGCACGGATGTGCGAGCTCAACCCGGTGCTCGGCCAGCTCGAGCGGGACATCGAGGGCCTGATCGTCAACCGGCTGACCGATCCTCCCGTGTACGCGATCGCGCCGATCGACCAGTGCTACGCGCTGACCGGCGCGATCAAGGCCACCTGGGAGGGAATCTCGGGCGGAAGTGGCGTCGACCATGCGGTCACCCGGTTCTTTGACGGCCTGCGCGCGAAGGCCGGCGCCCGGTGAGCGTCGAGGCCGCGGCCCCCGACACGCCCTGGACCGGCCCCGAGCCCGAGTTCGCGGTGCTCGGCGTGCGGCCGGTCCGGCACGCCGCCGCGCCGATGCTCAGCCTCGACCTCCAGGTCTCAGAGCCGAGCGGGCGGCAGGTGTACATGATCGCCCTGCGCGTCCAGCTCATGATCGAGCCCGCCCGGCGGGGCTATGACGATGCCACCCGGGCCAGCCTGGTGGAGCTGTTCGGCGCGCCCGAGCGCTGGGCGGTGACCACGCGCAGCCTCGTGTGGAGCCAGCTCGACGTGCTCGTCCCCGCGTTCACCGGCACGACGACCGTGGCCGTGCCCGTCGCCTGCAGCTATGACCTGGAACTGGCCGCGGTCAAGTACCTGTACTCACTGCCCGACGGGATCGCGCCGCTGGCCCTGCATTTCAACGGCACGGTCTACTACCGCGACGACGCCGGCGCCCTGCAGATGGTGCTCGTGCCCTGGAACAAGTCGATCGACTTCCGCATGCCGGTGTCGGTATGGCGCGAGACGATCGAGCACTACTACCCCGGCACCGGCTGGGCGGCGCTCGGCGCGGGCACGCTGGCGGGGTTGCAGCGGGCCAAGCGGGAGCGTGGCCTGGCCACGCTCGACGCGACGATCGCCGCGCTGCTCCGGGAGGCTGGCGGATCGTGAGCGAGGATCTCGACGCGCTGGTCGAGTCGCTGCTGTGGGAGGGCTACGCGCTCTATCCCTACACGCCGAGCGCGACCAAGAACGCCACGCCCACCCCGTTCGGGATCGCCTACCCACCCGCCTATGCGGAGCGGCTGGCCAGCACCTATGACCACCTCGAGCTGCGGATCGTGCTGCGGGCGGCCCCCGATGCCGTGCTGAGCGCCGCCGTCCACCTGCTGGCTCCGGTCGGCGAGCGCCATCAGGCCCGCGCCGAGCAGCTGACCGTACCCGGGGCGATGGTCGGCGCGCTCGCCCACCGACCGGCCGTGAAGGGAATCTCGGTGCGGGGACCGGGCGAGCCGCCGCTCGAGGTGCTGCTGAGCCTGTCGGCGGCCGGCCTGGGGCCCGGCGAATACGAGGTCGTCTTCCGGGTGGCGAACCGGACCGTCGTCTCATCAGGCCTTGATCGCAGGCAGGCGCTCGAGCGCTCGCTGCTGTCCGTGCACCCGGTCCTGCGCATCGCCGGGGGGAGGTTCGTGTCCGCGCTGGAGCGTCCCCGCGGCTCGGTCAACACGTTCCCGGTGCTCGCCGTGCCCGACGACACGGCGGTGCTCGGCGCGGCGATCGTGCTCCCCGACCATCCGGAGATCGCTCCCGAGAGCCGGGGCGGGTTGTTCGACTCCACCGAGATCGAGGAGGCGCTGCTGCTCCACGTCCAGGTGCTGAGCGCAGCCGAGCGCGCCGACATCGAGCGCCAGGACCCCGCGGTACGCGAGATGATCGCCCGCGCCGCCGCGGCCACCCCTGAGGACATCATGGCCCTCCACGGCCGGGTGACCGTGCGCGAGCCCGAGACGACCGAGCCACCGTCAGAGCCTCCGGGACTCCCCGATCCGCGCGCCGGCGAGCAGACCGCCGAGGTCGACGGGGTGCGCTTTGAGCGTGGCGGCAAGCTCGTCCTCCATCCAGCGCCGGAGGCCGACATCCAGGCCCGCATGCTCGCCGGCCGCACGGCCACGCTCGAGCGGCTGTTCACCGATTACGACGGGCGCCTGCATCTCGGCGTGACGATCGACGACGACCCGGGTCAGCAGCTGATGCGCGACACCGGTCGCTATCTGTACTTCTTCCCCCAGGAGGTCGAGGTGATCCCGACATGAGCACCGACGAACTGCACTCGGTCCTGATCGCCGGCGTCGGCAACGCGTGGCTGCGCGACGACGGGTTCGGCGGCGAGGTGGCGCGCCGGCTGACCGCGCGCGCGATGCCGGCCGGCGTATCGGTGATGGACGCCGGCACCGGCGGCCTGGACCTCGCCTACGAGGTGATGCGCGGCTATGACGCGCTGGTCATCGTCGACGTCTCCCAGCAGGGGGGCACGCCGGGGACCCTGTACGTGATGGAGGCCGATGAGGCGTCGGTCCCGGGCGCGATCGAGGATGGGGACACGATCAACCCGCACGGGATGGACCCCCAGACGGTGCTGCGCTTCCTCAAGGCGGCCGGCGCCTGGCCGGGCCGGGTCGTGGTCGTGGCCTGTGAGCCTGAAGCGATAGAGGCGATGGGCTGGGGCCTGTCGGACTCGGTGCGCCCGGCCGTCGACCGCGCGGTCGAGGTCGTGCTGGAGACGGTGGCCGAGCTGCGCGCGGGGGCGGTGCTCAGCGCGGCGGCGGAGGCCTGAGCGGCGTGCACGAGCTGTCCCTGGCCTCGGCGATCGTCAACACGGCGGCCAAGCACGCCGGCGGCCACAGGGTGGTCGTGGTCAACCTCCGCGTCGGCCGCCTGCGCCAGGTCATCCCGGACACGCTCGACTTCTACTTCGAGTTCGTGGCCCGCGACAGCGTCTGCGAGGGGGCCCGTCTGGAGCAGGAGGTGATCGACGCCCGGCTGCGGTGCCGGCCGTGCGAGCACGAGTGGGTGATCGAGATCCCCGCCTTCCGTTGCCCGCGCTGTGGCGGCGGGGAGGTCGAGATCGCCTCCGGAGACGAGTTCGAGGTGGAGTCAATCGAGATCGAGGAGGCCGCATGCATCGCGCCAAGGTGACGGTCGTCGAGGAGGCGCTGGACGCCAACAACACGATCGCGACCGCCAATCGGGCGGACTTCGACCGCCACGGGGTGACGGTGGTCAACTTCATGAGCGCCCCGGGGGCGGGCAAGACGACGCTGCTCGAGCACGTCGGGCCATCGGTCGACGGCGTGCGCGTGGGCGTGCTCGAGGGCGACGTGCAGGGGGCGATCGATGCCGACCGGCTCGCCCACCTGCACATCCCGGTGATCCAGCTCAACACCGGCTCGGGGTTCGGCGGCGAATGCCATCTCGACGCCAACATGGTCCGCTCGGCGATCCCCTCCCTGCCGTTGCACGAGATCGATCTGCTGATCGTCGAGAACGTCGGCAACCTCGTCTGTCCGGCCGAGTTCCGGATCGGCGAGGACGCGCGCGTGATGGTCTGCTCGGTGACCGAGGGCGAGGACAAGCCGCTGAAGTACCCGCTCATGTTCCGGGCCTGCGAGCTGGTGATCATCAACAAGGTCGACCTCCTCCCCCACCTCGAGTTCGATCTCGACAAGCTGATCTACAACATCGATCAGGTCCACCCCGGCGTCGAGCGGATCGTGCTCAGCGCCCGCACCGGGGAGGGTGTGGCGGAGTGGCGCGACTGGCTGGTGCGGGTCGCGGGGCGCCGGCCGGTGACGGTCTGAGCATGGGTGCCGGCACCGCCGCCACCGGACGGATCGAGGCCGGCCATCGCGCGGGCGGCTTGAGCCTGCCGGCCCTGCTGCACGAGCGCACGCGAGCCAATGCCGAGTTCTTCCGGCGCGAGGCCGCCCGCCTGGCCCGGGTCTGCCATCAGATGGCCGAGCGCTTTGCCCGCGGCGGGCGGCTCGTGGCCTTCGGGCGCTCACCGGCCGCTCGCTCCGATGCCCGCCACGTGGCCGTCGAGTTCGTGCACCCGGTGATCGTCGGCAAGCGCGCGCTGCCTGCGCTGGGGCTGGCCGCCGAGGGTGGCGAGCTGGCCGGCCAGGTCGCCCTGCTGGCGGGACCGGAGGACATCGCGATCGGCTTCGAGGCGTTCGACCCCGCGGTCGCCGGTGCGCTGCGCGTGGCCCGCGAACGCGGCTGCCTGACGCTGGCCTTCGCCGCCGGATCGGGGGCGGAGCACGAGTTCCTGCCCCCCTCCGAGGATCCGGCGGTCCGCCAGGAGCTGGTCGAGACCCTGTATCACGTGCTCTGGGAGCTGGTCCACGTGTTCTTTGAGCACCGGGGGCTGCTGAGCGGGCGCGCGGAGCGCGAGCGCCATGACGCCGGCGCCAGCGGCTTCCTTTACCCGTTCCTGGACGAGCGCGAGCAGCGGCTCGAGCCGGTGCTGGAGGATGTCGCCCGTTCGGTGGTCATGAAGTCTGAGGAGGTCGGCGCCCTGCGGATCCAGACCCTGGGCGAGAACCAGGCCGAGCTGGGCCGGGCGGCCGCGGCGCTGCGGGCCTGCTTCAGCGCCGGAGGGAAGCTGCTGGCGCTGGGCAACGGCGGCTCGGCCACCGACGCGATGGATTCGGTGGCCGACTTCCGCTCCACCGGCGGCGGCCGCTGGCAGGCGCGCGCGGCCATCGATCTCACCGAGGACCCGGGGATCATCACCGCGATCGCCAACGACATCGGCGTCGAGGCGATCTTCCTGCGCCAGGTGATCGCCTACGGCAACGCCGGCGATGCGCTGCTCGCCCTGTCCACCTCGGGCAACTCGCTGAACGTGATCGCGGCGCTCGCGCAGGCCCGCCGGCGCGGCCTGGTGACGGTGGCGATGGTCGGCTACGACGGCGGCCGGATCGCCGCCGAGGAGCTGGCCGACCACGTGGTGGTCACCCGCTCCGAGCACATCCCCCGCATCCAGGAGGCGCAGGCCAGCGCCTACCACGTCCTGCGGGAGCTGGTGGGGTGAGCGCCCTGTCGGCCCCGGCCGGGCTGCGCCGCGCCCGCGTGCGGGTGACCGGGGTGGTCCAGGGCGTCGGGTTTCGCCCCTACGTGTACCGGCTGGCCGGCGAGCTCGGTCTGAGCGGCTGGGTGCTGAACGACTCGCGCGGAGTGCTGCTCGAGATCGAGGGACCCGCGGCCTCGGTCGAGGCGCTGCTGGCCCGGGTCGGGCCCGAGGCGCCGCCGATGGCGGTCGTGGACTCCGTCCATTGCTCCGACCGGCCCCCGGCCGGCGTCGCCGGCACGGGCTTTGCGATCCGCGACAGCGACGGCGGCGGCGAGCCCGACGCGCCGGTCAGTGCCGACGGCGCCACCTGCCCGGACTGCCTGCACGAGCTGTTTGACCCCGACGACCGGCGCTACCGCTATCCGTTCACCAACTGCACCAACTGCGGCCCGCGCTTCACGATCGTGCGCGGCGTCCCGTACGACCGGCCGCTGACCTCGATGGCGGAGTTCCCGATGTGCGCGGCGTGTGAGGCCGAGTACGACAACCCGGCCGACCGGCGCTTTCACGCTCAGCCCAACGCCTGCCCGGTGTGCGGCCCGTCGGTCTCCCTGGAGCCGACGCCCGAGGCGCCCCTCGACCGCTCGGACGCGATCCAGGCCGCGGCGTCCGCCCTGGCCGCCGGGGAGATCCTGGCCGTCAAGGGGATCGGCGGCTACCACCTGGCCTGCCGGGCCGACGATGAGGTGGTCGTGGCCCGCCTGCGCGCGCGCAAGCACCGGGAGGACAAGCCGTTTGCGCTGATGGTGGCCTCGGTCGAGGCAGCGGCGGCGCTGGCGGCCCTGAGCCCGGCCGAGTCGCGGCTCCTGCTGTCCCCCGCCCGGCCGATCGTGCTGGTGGGGCGCCGGGCCGACGCGCGGGTGGCGGCGTCCGTGGCCCCGCGAGCCCGCGAGCTCGGCCTGATGCTCCCCTACTCCCCGCTTCATTTCCTGCTCCTGCACGATCTGGCTGCGCTCGGCGTGAGCACGCTCGTGCTGACCAGCGGAAACGTCTCCGACGAGCCGATCGCCTTTGAGGATGGGGACGCGCGGGCGCGGCTGGGCGGGATCGCCGACCGCTTCCTGGTTCACGACCGGCCGATCGTGACCCGCACCGATGACTCCGTCCTGCGGGTGCTCGGCACCGGTCGGGGCGAGCCCCCGCGGCCGCTGATGATCCGCCGCTCGCGGGGCTACGTTCCGGCCGCGCTGCCGCTGGCCGGTGGCACCCCCCGCCACCTGCTCGGCTGCGGCGCCGAGCTGAAGTCCACCTTCTGCCTGGCCAAGGGCGAACGGGCCTGGGTCAGCCATCACATCGGGGATCTGCAGAACTACGAGACGCTGAGCTCGTTTGCGGACGGCGTCGCCCACTTCGAGCGGCTGTTCGCGGTGACGCCGGAGGTCGTGGCCCACGACCTGCATCCGCAATACCTGTCGACCGGGTACGCGCTCGAGCGCGACGGCGCGGAGCTCGTCGGCGTCCAGCACCACCATGCGCATCTCGCGGCCTGCCTGGCCGAGCACGGGCAGACCGGACCGGCGCTCGGAGCGGTGTTCGACGGCACCGGCTACGGGACCGACGGAACGATCTGGGGCGGGGAGTTCCTGCTCGGCGGCCTGGCCGGCTGTGAGCGGGTCGGCTCGCTGCGGCCGGTCCGCCTGCCCGGCGGCGAGCGCGCCATCCGCCAGCCGTGGCGCATGGCCTGTGCGTGGCTCACCGAACTGCTGGACGTACCACCGCCGCTACCCCCCACGCTGGCCGGGGCGGTCGACCCTCAGGCTTGGTCGGCCGTCGCGAGCCTGGCCCGCACCGGGCTCAACGCGCCGGTGACGACGTCTATGGGACGGCTGTTCGACGGCGTCGCCGCCCTGTGCGGGGTGCGTCCGACCGTGCACTACGAGGGACAGGCGGCAATCGAGTTCGAGGCGGCCTGCGCGGGCGCCGGCCCCATCAGCCCCTACCCCCTGCCGGTCCTCTCCGGGCCTGACGGCTTGATCCTGGACCCGCTGCCGATGATCAGCGCCGTCCTCGGGGACCTCGGCGCCGACGTCGCCATCGGGGTGATCGCGAGCCGGTTCCACGCCGCGGTGGCCGGGGCCACGGTGTCCGCGTGTGCGCGGGCGTGCGAGGCGGCGAACGTGGACACCGTCGTCCTGTCCGGCGGGGTCTTCCAGAACCGGCGCCTGCTCGAGAGCTGCCTGGCCGGGCTGCGCGAGCAGCGGCTGCGGGTGCTCATCCCGCAGCTGCTGCCCGCCGGCGACGGCGGGATCGCCTTCGGCCAGGTCGCGGTGGCCGCCGCACGGCTGCGAGCGGCGGTGTGATGGCGGCTTGCGCCCAGCTGGCCGACGTGCTCGCGGCCACCGTGTTCATCGACGGCGCCAATCGCGCCTTCGGCGATCTCACGCCCGACCAGGTCCGCAACCGGGCCGATGAGCTGCGCGCCGCGGTCGGGTTCGGCCCGACGGCGCGGATCGCCCCCGTGGCCCGGGCCTGGCGCGAGCTGGCGATGGCCCTCGATCAGGCCGGCGCCGGGACCGTCGGCCAGCTCGAGGCGGAGCGGGTGCTGGTCCTCGCCCCCCAGCTGTGGATCGTGCCGCCGGGAGGATCGCTGCTGTGAGCGCCCGCGCCGTCTGGGCCTCGCTCGACGCCGGCCAGCGGCGCACGCTGGCCGTGATGGGCACGGTCGTGCTGGTGCTGCACGTGGCCGGCTTCCTGATCCTGTTCCTGCTCGTCGCCCCGGGCCACTACGTTCTCGGCCGGACCGGCGTGTTCACGGCCGGGATCGGGGTGACCGCCTACACGCTGGGCCTGCGCCACGCGTTCGACGCCGATCACATCTCGGCCATCGACAACACGACCCGGAAGCTGATGCAGGACGGACGGCGCCCCCTGAGCGTCGGGTTCTGGTTCTCCCTGGGCCATTCCAGCATCGTGTTCGCGCTCGCCTTCCTGATCTCGATCGGCGTGCGCTCGCTGGACGGGCCACTGGGCAACGGCCAGTCCGGACTGCACCAGGCGTTCGGCACGATCGGCACCGGCATCTCCGGGGCCTTCCTGTACCTGATCGCGGGCCTCAACGTCGTGATCCTGCTCGGCGTGATCCGCGTCTTTCGGGACATGAAGGGCGGGCGCTACGACGAGGCGGCCCTCGAGCGCCAGCTCTCGAGCCGCGGCCTCATGACCCGCGTCTTCGGCCGGCTGACCCAGACGGTGGTGCGGCCACGGCAGATGTTCCCGATCGGTGCCCTGTTCGGCCTCGGCTTCGACACCGCCTCCGAGGTCGCGCTGCTGGTCATCGCCGGCACGGCGGGCGCGGCCGGCCTGCCCTGGTACGCCGTCCTGTGCCTGCCGATCCTGTTCGCCGCCGGCATGTCGCTGATGGATTCGATCGACGGCTCGTTCATGAACTTCGCCTACGACTGGGCGTTCTCGCAGCCGGTGCGCAAGGTGTTCTACAACCTCACGATCACCGGCCTGTCGGTGGCGATCGCACTGGTCATCGGCACGATCGAGATCGGCGGCCTGCTCGCCTCCCGCCTGGCCCTGACGGGGTCATTCTGGGTCTGGTTCGAGGGCATCGACCTGAACGCGCTGGGCCTGGTCATCGTGGGCATGTTCGTGGCCACCTGGGCGGGCGCGGTGTTCGTCTGGCGCGTCGGTCGCATCGAGGAGCGCTGGAGCGCGCACCTGATCGACGGGCCGTCCCCCCCGCGCTGAGCGCGCGGAAGGCCCGGAGGCACAGATGGAGTACCTCGCCCCGGTCATCACGGCTACGCCATTACCAGCGCGAGTGCTCCCGCGCGCTCGAGCTCGCGCCGCAGCCGCTCCAGGGCGCGCGCCCGCGTGGGTCCGATGCTCCCGATGGGCATCTCGAGCGCCGCGGCGATCTCCTCGTAGCTCAGCCTGGGCTCGGCCAGAACCAGCTGGAGAAGCGCCTGGTCGCGGCCCGGCAACCGCATGAAGCATTGCCACAGGGCCTCGTCCCGCTCGGCTTCGATGAGGACATCGGCGGCCGGCATGTCCATCGCTTCGCGTTCGGGAATGTCGTCCCCGAGCAGCGTGTGACGCTGCCCGCCGCGGAGGATGCTCAGGCACTCGCGCCGAGCCGTCGTGGCCAGCCACGCGCCGAGGCGCGAGGGCTCGGTGATGCGATCGAGGTGCTCGAACAGCCGCAGCCAGGTGGCCTGGGTGACGTCGCCGATGTCGGCCTCGCTCAGTCGATGCGTGCGGGCGATCGCCCGGACCAGGCCACTGAATTCCCGGACGAGGTCCGCCCACGCATCCCCGTCACCGCAGGCCGCCAGCCCGACCAGACGGCACACATCCTCCCCGGCCAGGCGGCCGGTCGTCCGCCGGCGCCCGGCTGCCGCGAGCAGACCGCGGCGAGGACGGAGCGCCGGCGCCCGCCGAGGGGCAACCCGAACGGGCGTTGGCGCGTCCGCCTCGCGCTCGCGGATGGCGAGCGCGCTCATTTCACCGTCCCCCGCAGGCCCAGGATGTGGGCCCGGTACGCCCCGCGCCGACGCGAGCGCGAGGACCGCCGCTTCCCGGAGGTTGACGGTGCCGGACCCGGCGCCGCCGCGCCACGCAGAGCGGCCACCCGCTCGCGGGCCTGCACTCTCATGATGTGATCGCTGATGATCATTTGCTCCCCCGGTGTGAGGCGAGGCCAGGTCAGTGACCTCGGTTGGCTGGGACGCCTCAAAACGTATGGAGAGCAGGGAGAACGCACATCGGGCAAGCTCGTTATTGATGGGCCGCGGCCCGCACTATCTTGGGCGCCCCGTTCGTTACCCGACGGCGGCCCCGCAACCGCCCATGGCGTGCGGCGTTGCAGTAGCCTTACGCCCCGGGGTAATGACATTGGAGTCAGCACGCCGGGGCAGCGTCGGTGCGGTCAGTACTCCACCCCTGGCCGGACGTCAGGCCGAGCTCGCGACGCTGCGCTCGGCGTTGAGCGAGGCCGATGCCGGACGACCGACGCTGCTCGTGCTGAGCGGCGACGCGGGCATCGGCAAGAGTCGCCTGGTGCGCGAGCTCGAGGCGGTGGCCCGGGAGATGCGCGGCCTGGCGCTGCATGGTCAGTGCCTGGAGCTGTCCCGGGGGGAGCTCCCGTACGCCCCCATCGCCTCGGCGCTGCGCAGCGTCGAGACGGGCGAGCTCGCCGGCGCGCTGGCCAGACTGCCCGAGGAGGCGCGCCGGGACCTGGCCCGGGCCTTCCCGGACGCGGTGGGGGAGGCGCCGGCCGAGACGGTCAGCGAGGACCCCTTCGGACAGTCGCGTCTGTTCGGCTGGCTTCTCAGCCTGCTGCGCCATCTCTCCACCGACGCGCTGGTTCTCCTCAGCGTGGAGGACATCCACCAGGCCGACACCTCCTCCCGGGACTTCCTGCGCTTCCTGGCCCAGAGCCTGCGGTCCGAACGTCTCCTGGTCATCGTGTCCGTGCGCTCCGATGAGCTGCATCGCGAGCACCCCGCCCGGACCCTGGTCAGCGAGCTCACGCGCCTCGAGGGGGTGAGCCGCCTCGAACTGCACCCCCTGTCAGAGGCCGATATCCGCAGCCAGGTCCAGAGCATCCTGGACCAGGCCCCACCGCCCGGGCTGATCGACCGGCTCTATGCCCGGACACAGGGCAACCCGTTCTACGCCGAGGAGCTCCTGGCGGCCAGCGTCGACGGCCGTGAGAGCCTTCCCATCAGCCTCCAGGATGCGCTGCTGCAGCGCAGCGACCGGCTGGGGGACTCCGCGCGCACGCTTCTGCGTCTGGCCGCCGCCGCCGGCCGCCCCCTGGGTGAGGGGCTGATCGCGCGCGCCAGCGGCCTCTCGGGAGCCGAGCTCGAACTGGCGCTGCGCCAGTGCATCGACCACCGGGTGCTCGTCTGCGACCGGCGCACCGGTGACTACAACGTGCGCCACGCCCTCCTGGCCGAGGCCGTGTACGCGGATCTGCTGCCCGTCGAGCGGGCGTCCCTGCATCGGCGCCTGGCCGCCGCCCTCAGCGAGCCCCCCGCCGGGGCCGCCGGCGAGCGTGCCCGCCACTGGGAACTGGCCGGGGAACCGGGCCGGGCCGTCCTGGCCTCGATCGAGGCCGGGACGGGGGCCGAGCGCATCTTCGGCTACGGCGAGGCGCTGGCTCACTTCCTCCGGGCGGATGACCTCTGGGACCGCGACCCCGCGGCGGCGGGCACCGCTCCGCTTGACCGGGTCGACCTGCTCACCCGGGCCGCCCGGGCCGCCCGCTGGATGGGGGATTCGGACACCGCGTGCGCTCTGTGCACCCGGGCCCTGGAGACTTTTGATCATGCCGAGGATCCGCTGCGGGCGGCTCACCTGCTCGAGCGCCTGGGGCGCTACCAGCCGTGGAATGTCGAGCAATCGCTCGAGGCCTTCCAGCGGGGCCTCAGCCTGCTTCCCGGCGAGTGCCCGGCGGAGCGCATGCGCTTCTACGTCGACGAGGCGCTCGAGCTCTCCTTTTCGGGACGCTGGGAGGATGCGCGGACCAAGGCGGAGACGGCAATCCAGCTCGCCCAGGGCCAGGAGACCCTGGCCTCCGAAAGCGCTGCCCGCGCTCTGCTCGGGACCGCGATCGCCTTCCTGGGCGATCCCGTCGCCGGAGAGCGCGACCTCCGCCACGCGCTGATTCTGGCCCAGCAGGCCGGCAGCACGGAGGAGCTGGTGCAGATCTACCTCGACCTGGGCGAGGTGCTCCGCCTGCAGGGACGGATCGCCGAGGCGCTCGGCGTCATGCTCGAGGGCGAAGCGGCCGCCGTCGCCCGCGGCGCCCTGCCGTTTGCCAACTTCATGGCCGCCAACGCCGCCGACGACCTGTTGCGCCTGGGCCGGTGGGACGAGCTCGCGGGACGGCTGACCGAACTCGGGCGGCGCGAACTTGACCGCCCGGCCGCGCTGCTGCGCGAGAGCGTGGCCGGACGTCTCGACACGGCCCGGGGGCAGCTCGAGGCGGCGGAGGCGCACTTCACCACGGCCATGGAGCTCTGCCAGGACCTCGATCTCGTCGAGTTCGTGCCCGCCGTCTACAGCGGCGTGGCGGAGCTGGAGCTGTGGCGCGGCCGGCCCGAGCGCGCCCGGGAGCTCCTCGCCGAGGGTCTCGAGAAGCTCGGCCCGGGCGAGAACCTCCTCCACATCCCGAGCCTGCACTCGACCGGCGCTCGGGTCGAGGCCGATCGAGCCGAGCTCGCCCGGGCCCGGCGCGAGGAGGCGGCCGCGGAACAGGCCATCGCGCTTGCCCAGGCCCATCACGACCGGCTGGCCGAGTTGCTGGTGCCGGGCGCGACCGCGAGCACACCGCCCGAGGCCGCGGCCCACCTGGCCACCTGCGCGGCCGAGCTGGGCCGCGCCCTGGGTAGGCCGGACCCCGAGGGCTGGGAGGCTTCCGCCGCGCTCTGGCGGGGTCACGGAAACCTCTACCGCATCGCCTACGCCGAGTTCCGCCACGCGGAGGCGCTCGTGAGCACCCGCGGTCCGCGCCCCCATGCCCGGGCCGCCCTGCAGTCCGCCCTGGAGCTATGTGCACAGCTCGGGGCCGAGCAGCTCTCCGCCGAGGCGCGGCGGCTGGCTCGCCGGGCCCGCTTGAGCGTGTCCGCCGCGGGCGCCCAGGACCCGCCGGCGGCGGGAGACGCCGGCACCGCCGCCGGCGAGCGTGAGGAGAATCCGTTCTCGCTCACCCAACGCGAGCTCGAGGTGCTCCGGCTGCTCGGGTCGGGGCTCACCAACCGCGAGATCTCCGAGGCCCTGTTCATCAGCCAGCACACCGCCGGGGTGCACGTCTCCCACATCCTGGGCAAGCTCGGAGTGGCCAACCGGGCCATGGCCGCCGCCGTGGCCGAGCGGCTGGGGCTCGTTCCGCGGGGATAACGCCCTGGCTGGTCCCGCGCGGATTGCGCCCGGCGCTCCCCCGAACGCCGGGCGCCCTCACGCCCGAGACTCACATCTGTCTGGCCTGGTCCGCCGTGAGCTGGCCCTTCTTGGTGAACGTGCTCGGCTGCGGCACCGCCTCACCCGGCCAGATCGCCGTGAACGCGGCCTGGGCGGCCTGGGCGGCCTGGGCCTGGCCCGCCGCCGCGTCGTCCGCATAGACCTCGGTGTACACCTGGACCGAACCGTCCGCACCAAGGATTGCTGCACAACATCGAGGCACGGTGCCTCACCTCCTGTTTGCCCTCGTACCCCGCCTGACCGCGCCCGTCAGCGGCTCCCCGGGTCTGCCCTGAGCTTACCGGAGTGGCGGTGTGAATTTCCATTGGTTCTTGTCGAGATCACCCTCTCACCCGCCCTTCTTGACCGTGACGTACGGGGACAAGAGCGCAGGACGCCCCGGGCCACTGGCCCGGGGCGCCGGCGCCCCCACTTCTGCCCCCGAGATCAGGACGCGCAGAGCACGTACGGATTGAGGATGTCGTTGCGGTTGGCGAACGCGGCAGAGTCATTGATGACGCCGTAGTGCCAACCGATCGGCGTGGCCGCGTTGGCCGGGATCGGATTCCAGACCGAGGTGACCGGGCCGTTCTCGATCGTGTAGGTGTTCCACACGGCCGAGGTGCCAGGAGCGGGTGGATCGCTCGGGTCATCGGTCATCTTGGCGCCGCCACCCACCACCTTCTCCCCGCTCTGGCAGTACGCGTAGCCGTCACGGACGATCGGCCCGGACTTGGGCACGACCACCTTCGCGCCGTAGCGAACGACAACCTGCTCCACGCCCGGGACGCCGGGGATCCCCTGGGGTCCGGGAGCCCCCTGCGGACCCGCCGGTCCCCGGACTCCAGCGGCGCCCGTGGCCCCGGTCGCACCCTGCGCTCCCGCCGGTCCGGTGCTGCCCCGGAGCGCCGTCCGCGCGTCCGTGTTGATCTTGCTGAGCGTCACCGCTCCGCTGCGCAACTGCCGCGTTCCGACGCTTCCCGCCGGCAGTTGGATGGCCGCATATGAGGTGCCGCCGATAGCCAGCACAAGCGCGACGACGGCCACCGCGTTATGGCGCAGCCGCTGCATTACCCCCGAGAACATGTAAACCCCCTGATGATGTTGATCGCTGTCGGACGTCCGTCTGAGAGGCTCGCCTCCTGGTGACTCCCGCCGGTGCGTCGCTACCGAGACAGAGCGCGATCGAGCTGAACTGATACATGAGCTTTCGTCAGGATTGGCCCGTTCTGATGAACTCACTTTTGTCTAGGCCGTCTTGACTTTCTGAGAGCGGGTGGCGAGGATCGTCGGCGGCGGTGTCACCTTCAAGTGACACCGCTGAGGGCAAGAGCGGCGAGGGGGCACCACGCAATGCTGTCGCTTACCGGGAGCGGCCGATGACAGGTTCACTGACTGTGAGGTGCAGGTGAACCTCGCCGGTCTGGCGCTGATCGCGGCGGCCGCGGTCGTGGGCGTGCTGCTCACCGTCCAGGCCATCACGCTCGTGGCGCACTCGAGCTTCCTCTCCACGGTCATCCTGGGCGAGGACGGCCGGACATCGACGTCTAAGACGTTCATCCTGCTGTGGACGCTGCTCGTCGCCTGGGCC
The DNA here is from genome assembly GCA_036392135.1 of Solirubrobacteraceae bacterium. GTDB lineage: Bacteria > Actinomycetota > Thermoleophilia > Solirubrobacterales > Solirubrobacteraceae > Palsa-465. The sequence goes on along the minus strand of DASVYO010000111.1, from coordinate 5,487 downwards.
CTCGTCGCCCTGCTCATCGCGGGGGAATTCGCCGCCTCCCATGCGTGCATAACCAGCGGTCCTGCCGCGGGAGCCGTCAAGCGCTGCCAGCACGATGACGTGGCGCTGCTGCAGCTCGGCTGGAGCCACTTCCTGCACGCCGGGCTGACCGGCAGCTACCTCGTCCTGTTGGGCGTGCCCGCCGCGGCGGGAGTGGCCGCCAAGGGAATCACCCAGGCGCAGGCCCGGAGCTCGACATCAGTCAAGACGGTCAAGCGGAGCCTCCAGGGCGGGTGGCTGCGCGGCCTGATCGCTCGCATGGCCGAGATCTTCTCCGCCGATGACGGCAGCACTGATGTCGCGGACTTCCAGTACCTGATCTTCAACCTGATCACCGCGGTCTACTTCGCCTCCGAGTTCCTGCAGCCCAAAGGAAACGGGCTGCCCACCATCCCGGACACGCTGCTCGGCCTGACCAGCGTCTCAGCCGGGCTGTACGTGGGGAAGAAGGCGGTGACGCGTAGCCAGCCCTCGATCACCAGCGTCTTCCCCGGCATCCTCCAGGACGGGCAGCAGTTCACGATCATCGGGACCGGGCTGACCGTCGATCCGGCGGCTCCCACGACCGGCCTCGCGCGCGTGACGATCGACGGCGTGCCCGCCACCGGTGTCCGCGAGAGCAACGGCGACCTCGTGGCCACGGCGCCGCACAACCTCGCCGTAGCGGGTCAGCCCGTAACCCGTCAGCTGCAGGTGCTCAGCCCCTATGGGGGCATCACCGCGAACTTCCCGGTCCAGTGCGTGTGACGCCTGACCCCGCCCACGCCCGTCCTGTCTGCCGGCCCGTGCGGCCCGTAGCCGCCGACTCAGCCACCGTCCCAGGAGTCACATGTCACCCGTAATCGCCTCGACCGATTCGAACTTCGTCTTTCAGGATCCCGCCGTCCAGGCACGGATCAGCGCGGTGCCGGCAGGCGACCCCCTGGGTCCGCTCGCCCAGCTCCCGGGTACCTGGAAGGGCCACGGCTTCAACACGATCTGGCGCCCACATCACGGCGGCCAGGACCGGTTCCTGGAGCTCAACCTGACAACCGAGACGCTCGTGTTCACCAAGATCAACGGCCCGATCCCCAACCGCGGGTTCCTGATGCCCGACATCAACATGTTCGGTCTCACCTACATGCAGCAGATCGCTCAGACGAGCGACAACGCGGGACTGCACGTCGAGCCGGGCATCTGGGCCCACGTCCCCCCGACCAGCAACCCGAACGAGCCCGCGACCGTGGTCCGGATGGCCTCGATCCCGCACGGGACCGTCGTCCTCGCCCAGGGCAGCTTCCAGTTCCTGGACGGGGGACCGCCGCACATTCCCGACAACAACATCATCCCGTTCCCGATCGGCACCCCGCCCCCGCCGAACTCGGACTTCCCCTCGGGTGAGCAGGCCTTCCCCGAGCTCAACCTGGGCATCAACACGGCGTTCCGCCAGGCCTCACCGGGTGTTACGCAGGCGATGGTCCGCAACCCGAACAGCGTCCTCCAGTCGGCGCTGGCCGCGTCTCTGCAGGGCGGAAGGACGATGAAGAACCGGACCTTCCTGCAGGTCTCGACCAGGCACACGCCGATCGCCGGCGGCGGCACGGCCAACACGGCGTTCCTGGCCGACGCCTCCAACCCGCCGGGCGGCAACGCCAACGCCGTCGAGGTCGACGCCACCTTCTGGATCGAGGACATCCAGGGGCCAGGCGGCCAGAACCACCTGCACCTGCAGTACACGCAGCTCGTGCAGCTGGACTTCAACGGTCTGCGCTGGCCCCACGTCACCGTGGCGACACTGGAAAAGCAGTGATCTGGGAGGCGGGGGCAGGCGAGCCGCTGGCCGACGGCGAGGCGGTGCCGGCGTCATGAGCACGGGAGTGATCCCGCCCCCGGCGCGGCGGGCGGGCAGCCTGCCCTTCCCCAACATCCCGGCCGGGACGCCGAACGGTCAGATGCCGTTCGATCACCTGGTCGTCGTGATGATGGAGAACCACTCCTTCGACAACCTCCTCGGGGCGCTGTCGCTCACGCGCCCCGAGGTCGACGGCCTGAGCTTCGACAACACGGGCACCGCCGGGAACTGGAACCCGGGGGTGAACCACATGCCGGCCCAGGTGCACGCCTTCCCGCTGCCCAACACCGCGCAGGCCACGAACATCACCCAGAGCTGGAGGGCGACCCACCAGCAGGTCAACGGCGGCGCGATGGACGGCTTCGTGCGCTCCTGCGGCGCGCTCGAGCCGATGGGCTACTACACGCGCGCGGTGCTGCCGTTCGCCTACGCGCTGGCCGACGCGTTCACGCTGGCCAACCGGTGGTTCGCCTCCGCTCCGGCGCCGACCTACCCCAACCGCCGGTTCATGATGGCCGGAACGGCCTTCGGCGGCACGGTGACCGATGTGAGCACGCTGCTCGATGCCCCGCCGCCGCACGGGACGATCTTTGACGTCCTGTCCAGCCACCGCATCAACTGGTGTGACTACTTCACCGACGTGCCGATGACGGCGGTGATCCCCTCGATCGTGGTCAAGCACGCCGACCACCACGCCCCGATCGCCAAGTTCTTCCATGACTGCCAGGCCGGCATGCTGCCCGCGGTGAGCTTCGTCGACCCGGGAATCGGCGTCTCGGAGATCGGCTCGCAGCTCGCCTCGCTGCCCTTCCCGGTCAAGGAGATCCTCAGCGTGCTGGGGGCCAGCTTCGCGGGGGCGGGCACCGGCGAGACGGAGGAGGATCCGCAGGACATGTTCTTCGGCGAGGCGTTCGCTCACCGCGTGATCACGGCGGTGCTCCAATCACCGCGCTGGAACCGGACGCTGGTCATCTACACCTATGACGAGCACGGCGGCTACTACGACCATGTCCCGCCCCCGCGCGTCACCCCGCCCGACAACATCCCGCCCCAGCTCGCGCCGGGCGACCCACCGGGCGCCTACGACGTGTACGGGCCCCGCGTGCCGGCGATCGTCATCTCCCCGTGTGCCAAGCCGGGCGGCGTGAGCAACAAGATCTACGACCACACCTCGATCCTGGCCACGATCGAGCACAAGTGGAACCTCCCCGCGCTGACCGTCCGGGACGCCAACGCGAACACGATCATGGACTTCCTGGACCCGGGCAACCCGGCCCTCATCAACCCGCCCTCCCTGCCGGCCCCTCCGCGGCCCCCGGGGATCTGACCGAACGGAGGAACCCATGCCAGCCCGCAAGCCCCCGCGACCCAGCCGGTCCCCGCGCCCCAGGAAGACCCGGTGGACCGCGCCACCCACGGACGGTCTGGTCGGCCACGTGAGTGGCAACGCCGTCGGCCCGCATCTGTTCGCCGATCCTCAGCGCCTGTTCGCCAACCCGGACCCGGGTCCCGACGAGACGTCGTTCCACCAGCCCAACCTCGACCAGCAGTACTACAACACCGGCTACTACTTCCGGCACCGCAACGAGATCCAGCCCTTCCCGGCGCCCGCGCCCGACCCGCCGCGCATGGACCTGGCCCAGATCCTGGGTCCGAACCTGCTCCAGCCGGTGCTCGACCGCCGGACGATCACCTTTCACACCGTCGGGGACACCGGCGCCTCCAGCACGCCGCTGATCGGCGCCGAGGGCCGCGTCGCCGACGCGATGGCCGCCGACCTGCAGGCGGGCGTCGGCGCCCCGTCGTTCCTGTTCCATCTCGGGGACGTCGTCTACAACTTCGGCGAGGGCCAGAACTACTACGACCAGTTCTACGAGCCCTTCCGGGCCTACGATCGCCCCATCTTCGCGATCGCGGGCAACCACGACGGCGCCGTGTTCGGACCCGACCCGAACGTGGCCGTCGCGCCGACGCTGCAGGCGTTCCTGCGCAACTTCTGCGACACCGCCCCCGGGCCGTCGCCCGATGCACCGAGCATCTCGCGCACGACCATGACCCAGCCCGGGGTCTACTTCACCCTCGACGCCCCGTTCGTGTCGATCATCGGCCTGTACTCCAACGTGCTCGAGAGTCCCGGGGTGATCTCCTCACAGGGCGGCCATTTCGCGCTTCCCGACGATCAGCTCACGTTCCTGGGCAACGAGCTGACCCGGCTCAAGGCCGAGCGGGCCGCCCTCGGACGAGCGATCATCCTGGCCATGCACCATCCGCCGGTCTCGTTCGATTCCACTCACGGCAGCTCCCCGGTGATGGCCAACGAGATCGATGCCGTCTGCACGTCCGCCGGCGTGTGGCCGGACCTGGTTCTGTCCGGCCACGCCCACCTCTACCAGCGCCTGACCCGCTCGCTCGGCGGCCGGTCGATCCCCTATATCGTCGCCGGCAGCGGCGGTCATCTGGCCCACACCCCCCCGCCCAACCCCCCACCGCCGGGGACGACCGTCGGCAACTTCACGATGGAGGCGGGGCCGCTCATGGAACTCGGCTACCTGACGCTCGTGGTCGACATGAGCAACGCCGCCCAGCCGACGATCACCGGGACCTTCCGCTCCCAGGCCGCCCGGCCCACGCAGGACACGTTCGTGCTCAACCTGGCCACCGGGGCTCTGAGCTAGGAACCCACCCGTCCGCTGGAGGCCCGCCCCAGGAGCGCCTGAAGCGGACGGGTGTTGCGTACGTGGCCTGCGGTCGCCGCGCCGCGGCGGGCCGTGGCCACCGACAGTTCCATGTTGGCCAGGCCCCGGACCGAATGCGAGTCCGTCGAACAGACGATGCTGACCCCGGCGGCCAGGGCGCGGTGGACGTGCTCCCCGCTGAGATCAAGGCGGTCGGGCAGGCCGTTGACCTCCAGGGCGACGTCCTGCCCGACGGCGATCTCGAACACGGCATCGAGGTCGAGCGCGTTCTCGGGCCGCCGGCCGATCAGGCGGCCGGTCGGATGGCTCAGGCAGGACACGGCCGGGTGCTCGAGCGCGGTGATCACGCGCTTGGTCATCTCCCGGCGCGGCATCCGCTGTCCGGCGTGGACACTGGCCTGGACCCAATCAAGCTCGGCCAGGACATCGTCAGGGAGGTCCAGGCGGCCGTCGGGCAGGATGTCGCACTCGATCCCGCGCAGAACGCGAAACGGCGCCAGCATCTCGTTGGCCGCGGCGATCTCCTCGGCTTGACGGCGCACCTCATCGGGCGTCAGTCCCTTCACGGCGCCGACGGCGGGGGTGTGGTCGCAGATCGCCACATACTCGTAGCCGAGCTCGCGCGCGGCGCGACCCATCTCCTCGACGCTCGCGCGTCCGTCGGACCACGTCGTATGGCAGTGGAGATCGCCACGAATGCCGCCGAGCTCCACCAGATCCGGCGGGGGCACGCGCGAAGGCCGCTCGCGCAGCTCTGGCGGACACCACGGCACCCCCAGCGCGTCGTAGACGGAGGCCTCGTCCGGAGCATCGGGGAGCGGTTCGAGCCCGTCGATATACGCGTCAGAACCGGTGGCCCGCAGAAGCGCTGTTCCGAACGACTGCGGCGGCGCGAGGGAGAGCTCGACGGGAATGCCCTCG
>DASVYO010000110.1:0-11712 GCA_036392135.1 Solirubrobacteraceae bacterium | reverse complement strand
CGTTGCCGGATGTCAATCCGGCGTTGGAGGTGGGGACGCGGACGTTGGCGCGGACGCCGTCGTTGAACGCGAATCTGCAGCAGGTGATGCGGGCGCTGAACAATCTGGCGCGGGCGCCGGGGACGAATGTGGCGGTCAACGCCCTGACCAGTACGGTGCGGACGTTGAATCCGATGGTGCGGTATTTGGGGCCGTATCAGACGGTGTGTGATTACTGGAATTATTTCTGGACGTATATCTCGGATACGTTCAGTGAGCCGACCAGTTTCGGGTTCTCGCAGCGGGCGTTGATCAATAATGCGAACTCGGCGCAGCCGAACAACATTGGTCAGGAGGGCGCGACGGCGCCGGTGAACGGCGGCGGTAGCGACTCCCCGTCCGGCGGCGGCAACGAGTTCGTGCACGGCCAGCCGTACGGGGCGGCGGTGTCCACGAGCGGGGCGGCGGACTGCGAGACCGGTCAGCGCGGGTTCCCGAAGAAGCTCAACTACTTCGACCCCCAGGGCCGCAACCTGGGCACCGATGTCCACACGCCGGGCAACCAGGGCCCGACCTTCGCCGGGCGCAGCCGCGTGCCCGCCGGCGAGACGTTCAGCCGCTCTCCCACCACCGGCCCCCAGGTCGCGAGTGTTCCGGGGAACAATTGAGACGTAAACGCGGACGCAAGCAGCCGATGAGCAAGTTCGCCGCCGGGGCGATCGGAATCGTCCTGGTCGTGATCTTCTCCTACCTGGCCTACACCAAGTTCGCCAACCCGTTCGCGCATCAGTACACGGTCAAGGCGGTGTTCGCCAACGCCAACGGGCTCCAGTCCGGGTCACTGGTGCGGATCGCCGGCGTCAACGTGGGCACGGTGACCGGCGTCAGCACCGAGCCCGGCTGCCACTCGGCGTCGCGGAACCCGGCGGCCTGCAACGCGGCCGAGGTCACGATGTCGATCCAGGACTCGGGCCTGCCGATCCACGACGACGCGACCTTCGCGATCCGGCCCCGGATCTTCCTGGAGGGCAACTTCTTCGTCGACGTCAGCCCGGGCACGCCGGAGGCGCCGGTGGCTCCGGACGGCCACACCTTCCCGATCCAGCAGGGCGTCGAACCGGTCCAGCTCGATCAGGTGCTGACCGGCCTGCAGTCCGACACCCGCCACAACCTGCAGATCCTCCTCCAGCAGTACGGCAAGGCCGTGCAGGAGGGCGGGGCGGCCTACAACCGCTCGATCCAGTACTGGCTCCCGGCCTACGAGTACACCGCGATCGTGTCCCATGACTTCCTCGGCACCCAGCCGCACGACCTCTCGCGCTACATCGCCGCGCAGGGCACGGTGGCGGGCGCGCTCGACAGCCACCCCAATCATCTGCAGAGCCTCGTAACCGACTTCAACACGACGGCGGGCGCGTTCGCGGCCGCGCAGTCCTCCCTGCGCCAGGCGGTGCTCGAGCTGCCGCGCACCCTGTCGACGGCGATGCCCGCCTTCAACGCGCTGAACGCCGCCTTCCCGCCCCTGCGCCGGTTCGCCCGCGCGCTGATCCCGGGTGTCAGGTCAACCCCGGTCACGGTCGACAGGAGCCTGCCCTTCATCACCCAGCTGCGCTACCTGGTCCAGCCCTCCGAGCTGCGCGGGCTCACCCATGATCTGCGTCCGACCATCCCGGCCCTGGCCCAGCTGGCCAGTGAGACGATCCCGCTGATGAAGAACCAGGTCCGCCCGTTCGCCAGCTGCGTGGCCAACGTGATCTACCCGTGGTCGCAGCTGACCCTGAACGACTCGCACTTCAACGCCTCCAACGGCTTCCCGCCCCGGAAGGCCTACGTCGAGGCCGTGGACTTCCTGCCCGGTCTGGCCGGCGAGTCGCGCAGCTTCGACGCCAACGGTCCCTACATCCGGATCCTCGGCAACGGCGGCACGCTGACCTACTCGCTGTCCCCCGGCATGTTCGGCCAGTCGCTGTTCCCGCTCAGCGCGAGCGAGCCGACGCTGCCGCCCGGCGGCCGGCGTCCGGCCTACATGCCGAACGTGCCCTGTGAGACGCAGAAGGCGATCCAGAGCCTGGATGCCCAGAGCGGTCCCGCCTTCCACACCCAGGGCGCGTCGGGCAGCGGGAGCAACCCGCTGGGCGGGATTCCGCTGCCGCTCCTGCGCACGCAGCAGAAGCAGACCCTGGGTCTGGTCACCCGCTACGCGGCCCGCCAGCACCTCGCGGTGCGGATGGTGAGGGCCAAGCCATGAAGCGTGCCATCCGCACCCACGCCGGAGATTTCGCCGCCATCCTGGTGCTGCTCGTGCTGTCGGTCGTGGTCGCGGGCTACATCCTGACCAAGGAGCGGCTGCGCTTCCCGTTCATCCAGTCGAGCCCGTTCACGCTCAACGCTGATTTCTCGACCGCGCAGGCGGTGACCCCGGGCCAGGGCCAGTCCGTCCGCGTCTCGGGCGTGCAGATCGGCCAGATCGGCGGGGTCACGCTGAAGAACGGCATCGCCGACGTGCAGATGCAGATCGATCAGAAGTACCGGGGTCTGATCCACACCGACGCCAGCGCCCTGCTGCGGCCCAAGACCGGCCTGAAGGACATGTTCATCGAGATCAACCCGGGCTCGAAGTCGGCCCCAGTGGCCAAGCCCGGCTGGACGATGCCGGTCTCCAACACCAATCCCGACGTCAACGTGGACGAGATCCTGAGCAGTCTCGACGGCGACACCCGGCAGTACCTGGAGCTGCTCATCAACGGCGCCGGCCAGGGCCTGAAGGGCAACGGCGGTAGCGAACTGGCCCAGGTGTTCGCGCGCTTCGAGCCCACCCACCGCGACCTGGCCCGCGTCAACCAGGCGGTCGCCGTCCGCGGCCGGGACCTGCAGACGCTGGTCGATTCGCTGCGGCGCCTGAATGACGCGCTGGCCACCAAGCAGGTGCAGCTCGTGCAGCTGGTTGACTCGAGCGCCAAGGTGTTCCACGCCTTCGCCTCCGAGGACACCAACATCACCCGGGCCGTCCGCGACCTTCCCGGGACGCTGGCCCAGACGACGGCCACGCTGCAGAAGGTGACCACCTTCGCGCGGCTGCTGGGGCCGACCTCGACCAACCTTCTGCCCGCCGCCCGGGCCATTCCGGCGGCCAATGCCGCCCTGGTCAAGCTGGCCGTGCCGAGCACGCCGATCGTCAAGAACCAGATCCGGCCGTTCGTGATCGCCAGCCGCCCGACGGTGCGCCAGCTGGAGCCGGCCTCGATCAACCTGGCCAAGGCGACGCCGAAGCTGACCGGAACCTTCTCGGTCCTCAATCACCTGGGCAACATGCTCGGCTACTACCCGACCGGCGCCGGCCAGCATGGCTACCTGTGGTGGCTGGCCTGGCTTGACCACAACGCCCGCACCCTGTTCTCGATCCAGGACGCCAACGGCGTGTTCCGGCCCCTGTTCCTGCAGGCCAGCTGCGCCTCCCTGAACCAGATCTCGCAGGGCATCACCGGCGCCTCTTTGCTGCTGAACCTGGATCCGATCATCGGCCCGACCGGCATCTGCAACACCGGCAACGGGTCGGGCACCGGCGCGCTGCCGCCTCTGCCCGTGCCCGTCCCGCTGTCCCGCACTCCCGCGACCACCCAGAAGCCCTAAATGGAAACCGGCAGCCCATCAATCGCCAAGATCGCCACCATGGTCGCCTTCGCCCTGTCGGTGGTCGGCCTGTTGCTGTTCATGTGGCTGTCCTTCGGCGGCCCGATTCCGTTCAACCCGCAGGGCTACCGGATCCGGATCGCCTTCCCGGACGCCGCCCAGCTGGCCGACCAGGCGGACGTGCGGATCGCCGGGGTGTCCGTCGGAAAGGTGATCGACAAATCCCTGGACCCGCAGGGCAACCGGACGATCGCCACGATCCAGATGAACAACAACTTCGCGCCGATCCACAAGGACGCCCGGGCGATCCTGCGCGAGAAGACGATCCTCGGCGAGACCTACGTCGAGCTCACCCCGGGGACGCCGCACAGCCCCGACCTGCCCGACGGCGGGCTTCTGTCGCGCTCCAACGTCGAGCCGGCGGTGCAGCTCGACCAGATCTTCAACGCGCTGGATCCGACCACGCGCCACGCCTTCCAGCAGTGGCAGCAGGAGCTGGCCAAGTCGATCAAGGGCAATGACCAGAACCTCAACAGCGTGCTCGGCAACCTGCCGGGGTTCGCCGCCGACGCCACCAACCTCCTGCAGGTGCTGGATGTCCAGCACGCCGCGGTGGTGCGCCTGGTCCAGAACGGCGGCACCGTGTTCGCGGCGCTGAGCCAGAACCAGTCGGCGCTGCGCAACCTGATCACGAGCGGTGAGACGACCTTCCACACGACCGCGGTCAACAACACCGCGATCACCAACACCTTCCACGTCTTCCCGACGTTCCTGAACGAGACCAAGCTGACCATGCAGCGCCTGCAGAGCTTCGCCACGAACACCGATCCGCTGATCAAGCAGCTCGAACCCGTGGCGGCCAACCTGAAGCCGACCCTGGCCTCGGTGCGCGCGCTGTCGCCCTACCTGCGCTCGTTCTTCACCAACCTCGGCCCGCTGATCACCGCCGCCAAGACGGGTCTGCCCGCGACCCGCGATGTCCTCAACGGCGCCACCCCGCTGCTGGCCTCCCTGGGTCCCTTCCTGGAGCAGCTGAACCCGATCTTCACCTGGCTGTCCCTGCATCAGCAGCTGATCTCGGACTTCATCTCCAACGGCGCCGGCAGCCTGGCCGCGCGGACGACCCCGGCCCCCGGCAGCGGCAGTACGGGTCACTACCTGAAGCAGTTCGGTCCGGTCGGCGCGGAGACGCTGTCGTTCTTCGCCAACCGGGATCCCAACAACCGCGGCAACACCTACCCGCCGCCGCTGTGGCTGGCCGATCCCCGCGTGTTCAGCGCCGGCGGCCACTTCCCGGGCAGCTTCGCCCTGCCGTCCTGGGACTGCACCAACGCGGGCGGCGACAAGCCCGCAGCCGGAACCCCGACTCAGTTCACCGAGGGCCAGCAGGCCTGCTGGACGGCGCCGCCGCTCTCGCAGCTCCTGCACCAGAACAACCCCAGCCGCTTCCCGCACGTCACCGCGGCGCACTACTCGAGCAAGTAGCGCCGCGAGCGGCCTGGCCCAGCCGGCTGGCCCAGCCGAACCTCAGGCCGTGGCGGCGACCGGCGCTGACTCGGTGTCCAGCACGCGGCCGGGCCCTGGAATCAGCACATCGAGCAGCGCGTCGGCCAGCCCGCGGTTGCCGCCGCGCGTCAGAGCGCCGCGGTCACCGCGCGGGGACAGCGCGCTGATCCAGGCGTCCGTGTCGCCGTGCAGGGAGGCGTTGGCCTGCTCCCCGCTGGCGCCCTCGCGCAGGGCGGCCTCGCCGCCGGCCAGCTCGACGACGTAGCTCATCGGTGCGCCGTCGCGGCCGTCGCTGACGACCAGCTCGACGCTGCCGGTCAGCGTCCGGTCGGCGTGGACCAGACCGGGAATCAGGCGGAAGATCGCCCCGAGGTCAATCGCCTCCGAGGGGCGCGGCGCGCCCCAGGCCCACTCGTAGCCCCAGCGAGCCAGCTCGCCGAGGATCGGAACGAGCGCCCGGGCGCGTTCGGTGAGCTCGTAATCGACCCGCGGCGGCACCTCGCGGTAGCGCTTGCGGGTCAGCATGCCGTCGGCCACCATCCGGTTCAGACGGGAGCGCAGCTGTTCAGTGGAGATGCCGGGCAGCACGCGCTGGAGCTCCACGAAGCGGCGGGGGCCCGACACCAGATCGCGAACGATCAGCAGGGTCCACTTGTCGCCAACGAGATCCAACGCCCGCGCGTCAGGCGCCCACTGGTCATAAGGATGACGCTTTGGGGGGGGTACGTGTGAAATTTTGTCGGTCCCTCTACTTGGACGCTTCTTACCTACCGGGATTCAGCATAACGGATGGTCGTCCAGTGTTGGGTGATTTTGCGCCAGTTCTGAGCATTCATGTCGTTAGGGATGTACATGGGCGACATCGTGTACCTGGACGACTGGCGGACCGACCAACGGCGCGGGCGAGAAGATTCCGTCCCGGCCTTCTTCTTCGACCTGGCCGATCCACTCTCCTACCTGAGCGCCGAGCGCGTCGAGCGCACCCTCGGGAGCGCCGAGTGGATCCCCGTCTCGGCCGAGATGCTCGAGCCCCAGCGCGTGCTGATGGCCGCCGACGCCGATGCCCAGCGCGCCCACGCCGAGGCCCAGGCCGAGGCGCTTCATCTTCCCCTGGTGTGGCCCGACAGCTTCCCCGGTCCGGTGCCCTGCGCCCAGCGCGCGGCGGCCTACGCGGTGGCCATCGGCGCTGGGCCGCAGTTCGCGCTCGCCGCCAGTCGCCTGGCTTTCTGCGGCGGCTTTGACCTCGGTGATCCGGAGACGCTGGCCGAGGCGGCGGCCGCCTCCGCGGTACCGCTCGCGAGCTGTCTGCGCGCGGCCGGGGACCCCGCCTGGGATGCGCCGCTCGAGGCGACCGCGTATGGCCTGCGGCAGCGTGGCGTCCGTCAGCTGCCCGCCTTCCGTGTCGGGCACCGCTGGTTCGAGGGTGCGACCGGGCTCCTGCACGCCGCCGGGCTCGAGCACGCCGGGGGCGGGCGCCGGCCGCTCGCCCCGGTCGGCTGAAGGCGGAGGGCCGCCGGCGTCGAAGCAGGCCGGGTGAGGTCGACTCGCCCCTGGCCTCGGCTCCCCCCGAGCGCTGACAGACTGTGGCCATGACCGATCCCGTGGATCGCGCGTGGACCAGGGCGCGGGCGGGGTAGGACAACGGTGTCCGAGTGACCTCGCAGACCCCTCCCATCCCCGCCGAGCGCATCCGTCCGCGCGGCGGCGCACCGTTCGTCCAGCTGCACCGCTTCTGGCGCATCGCCTGGGACTCGAACATCACCGGGCAGTCGGCGATGATCGCCTACAACATGCTGCTCGGGGTGATCCCAATCGCCCTGCTCGGGCTGTTCATCGCCGGCCAGGTCCTGGCCAGCCACACCGTTCAGCACAGCGTCATCGTCGACCTGCGCGAGGTGTTCCCCGGGACCGCGGAGCGGACGCTCGACTCGCTCCTGGATCAGATCACCAACTCCACCACCAGCACCGGCGTGCTGGCGCTGCTGGCCAGCCTGTGGCTGGGCTCGTCCTTCTGGGGCGCGCTCGACACCGCCTTCGCCCGGATCTACGGCTGCCCGTCGCGCTCCTGGCTGGAGCAGAAGCGCTTTGCGCTCACGATGCTGATCGTGGTCCTCGTGTTCATGGTGGCCACCGTGGCCGTGCCCACCGCCCAGAGCATCCTGCGCTCCGGCGTGGCCGCGCTGCCCTTCGACCTGGCTCGGGTGGCGGTGGTCGTCTATGCCGTCTCGCTGGGCATCGGGATCGGGCTGCTGTTCATCTGCCTGACCGTGATCTACCTGCGCGTTCCCAACCGGCGGGTGCCGTGGCGGGCGGTGTGGCCGGGCGCGCTGGCGGCGACGATCGCGATCGTGATCATCGACTACGGCTTCCCGATCTACCTGAGCAGCATCTCCACGATCGCCCGCTTTGGCACCACGATCGTGTTCGTGCTGATCCTGTTGGGCTGGTTCTACGCGCTGGCCCTGATCATCCTCAGCGGCGCGATCATCAACGCGCTGCGGCTCCGCTGACGCCGGGCCGGCGGTCCGCTGTTAGCTTGCCCGGCATGGCCACCGAGACCGGCACACGGGTCCACGGCGGGCGCCTGATCGCCCGCGCGCTGCGCGTGCAGGGGGTGAGCAAGCTGTTCACCCTGTCCGGCGGCCACCTGTTCTCGATCTACGACGGCTGCCGCGCCGAGGGGATCGAGATCATCGACGTCCGCCACGAGCAGACCGCCGCCTTTGCCGCCGAGGGGTGGGCCAAGGTCACCCGCGAGCTCGGCGTGTGCGCGCTCACCGCCGGCCCCGGGGTCACCAACGGGATGAGTGCGATCGCCTCGGCCGGCGAGAACCACTCGCCGGTGCTCGTGCTGGGCGGCCGGGCGCCGGCCCTGCGCTGGGGCCAGGGGTCGCTGCAGGAGATGGATCACGTCCCGTTCGTGGCCCCGCTGACGAAGTTCGCCGCCACCCCGGACTCGACGGCCGAGATCCCCGAGCTGCTCGACCGGGCGATGCGGATCGCCGTCACGCCGCCCTCCGGGCCCGTGTTCCTGGACTTCGGCCTTGACCACGTGTTCTCCGAGGCGGCGCTGCCCGCCGACGCCGACCCGCTGCCGCAGCCGTGGAGCGGTCCGGTCGCGGATGGGCTCGCGATCGAGCGGGCCGCGGCGCTCCTGCGCGAGGCCGAGCAGCCGGTGATCATGGCCGGCACCGGCCTCTACTGGGGCCGCGGCGAGGATTCCCTGCGCGCCCTGGCCGAGACGCTGCGCATTCCCGTCTTCCTCAACGGCCTCGGCCGCGGCTGCCTGCCCGCCGACCACGAGCTGTTCTTCTCCCGCGCGCGCTCGGACGGGCTGAAGGGGGCCGACGTGGCGCTCGTGATCGGGGTGCCGATGGACTTCCGGCTCGGCTTCGGCGGCGCCTTCGGCGCGGACACCCAGGTCGTGATGATCGACTCCGCCGAGCCCGCCCGCGAGGCCAAGCGGACGGTGGCGCAGCGGCTCTACGGTGCGCTTCCGGGCACCCTGAACGCGCTGGCCGGGGCGGCTGCGGGCGGCCCCGCTCGGGCCGAGCGCGATCGCTGGGTGGCGGCGCTGCGGGCGATCGAGACCGACCGACGGGCCGCCGAGAGCTCGGAGCTGAGCGATCGGCGCGCCCCGCTTCACCCGATGCGAATCTACGGCGAGCTGGCCGGGATGCTCGACCGGGACGCGATCGTGATCGGCGATGGCGGGGACTTCGTCTCCTACGCCGGCCGCGTCGTCGATACCTACCGGCCCGGCTGCTGGCTTGACCCGGGGCCGTTCGGCTGTCTGGGCACCGGGCCCGGCTACGCGCTGGCGGCCAAGCTGGCCCGCCCCGAGCGCCAGGTGGTCCTGCTGCTCGGCGACGGCGCGTTCGGCTTCTCGGGGATGGAGTTCGACACGCTCGTGCGCCACGGCATTCATGTCGTGGGCGTGATCGGCAACAACGGCATCTGGGCCCTCGAGAAGCATCCGATGGAGTTCCTCTACGGCTACTCGGTGGCCGCCGAGCTGCGGCCCGAGACGCGCTATGACCAGATGGTGGCCGCCCTCGGCGCCCACGGCGAGCTGGTCCGCACGCCGGACGACCTGCGGCCGGCCCTCGAGCGCGCCTTCGCCGCCGACGGGCCGGCGCTGGTCAACGTGCTCACCGACCCCAGCGTGGCCTACCCGCGCCGGGCCAACCTGGCCTAGCGCCCCGATTCACAAATTCGATGGCAGCCTCGCGGCGTCGGGACGCGCCTGGAACCACCCGCCCGGCGCAGGTACTTCAGTACCTGCTTGCCGTGCGTGCGGCCCCAGCCACGCCCAGCCGCTCTCGAGACTGCGCCCGAATTTCCGACTCGGGACACTAGTGCCGGCCGCGAGGAGCCGAGCGATCTCGCTCGGCCCCTCGCTCGATCTCACTTGACGATTCGGATCACCCGCGCCATGCCCAGCTGGGCGTGATCCCGCCCGTCCTGGGTGTTCATGAAGCAGGCCTGAACGTAGTAGCCGGGCGTGGCGTGCAGGATCTCCTGCTGCATCGCACCCGGCGACGCCGGACCGATCAGGTCCAGGAAACGGCCGTTCGTGAGCCTCTGGGCCTGGCGACCCTTGCCCGCGTTCATCAGTGCGATGACCGTCCGCCCGGTAGCCGCGTTGCGGACCCCGACCAGCGTGTCCATGTGCACCAGGTACCCGCCGTTGTGGGCCCGGACCATCGTTCCGTTGTGGAGCACGGTGGGTCCCCGGAACCCGAACTCGATCGAGGTCTCGGTCGTTCGCGCCGCCGGCAGAGCGGCCGGGGAGGAGGCCTGCGTGACCGTGAACGGCGCGAACCCCGGCTGTCCGTTGCCGGTGATGTTCAGCCCCACGTAGCTGCCGGGGGTCAGCAGCGTCTGCACGGCGCCGGGGGCAGCCGCCGAGACGAGCAGCGACCCATAGGGATCCAGGGCGTTGATATCGCCATGGTGACTCTGGACGGCCCCCGCGGCCTGCTGGATCGTGACCCCGGGGTTGAGCCGGACGATGCCGTAGAAGCCCATGCCCTTACCGGTGTGGGTGGCGAGGATCTGGACCGCGCCCGACACCGTGCTCCCGGACACCGACACTCCCCGGCTGCCGCTCAGGGCGATGTTGATCGTCGGCAGGGTGGCTGCCGCCTGCGCCCGCGATGACGTGCCGGCCGCGGTGGCCCCTGTGGACAACGCGGCCATGCCGCCGAGCATGCTCGCGACCGCGAGCAGCGAACTCAATCGCTTCACGACAACTCCTCTCGTTGATTTGCCCGCCAGGGGCCACGGTAGGGCGCGCGCTGCGGCGAGATCAACCGGGGGAACCCCTGGATTTGTCCGATGGTCTAGATTTGTTGTCACTGGAGCGGGGAGCTCTGGGGGTCGAGGGGAATCGTTTGCCGCACGCGCCGGCGAGTACCGAGCCGTTCAATGGCCGCCTGGCGGGCGGTCGGTTGCCGGTTGGCCGCGCCCACGAGCTGCGGGCCGCCCTCGGTCTGCTCGACGGTGCCGGACCACGAGCCCTGATCCTGGCCGGCGAGCCCGGGATCGGCAAGACCACGATCTGGCGCGAACTGCTGCGCCGGGCAGGCGAACGGAACTTCGAGCTGCTCGTCGCGATGCCGTCGGGGGCTGAGGTCCAGCTCACGTTCGCGGCCCTCGGAGACCTGATCGACGGTCTCGGAGACGGCGCGCTGGCCACGCTGGCGCCCCCGCTGAAGCGCGCCCTGGAAGTCGCGCTGCTGCGCGTGGACGGGACCGGGGTGGATGGGCGCGCGGTCGGCGTGGCCGTGCTCGAGCTGTTGCGCGCTCGCGCGGCACGGCGCCCGCTGCTGATCGGGATCGACGACCTGCAGTGGCTCGATGACGCATCCGCACGAGCCCTCGGGTTCGCGCTGCGGCGGCTGGGCGACGCCCCGGTGGCCGTGGCCGCCACGCTGCGCACCGGCGGCCCGGACGCCGTGGCCACCCTGGACCTCCCGGCGGCGCTCGGCTCCGAACGTGTCGGGCGGGTCGAGGTCGGCCCGCTGACGCTGGCCGCGATCCACGAGCTGCTGGTCGCGCGGACCGGAATCGAGCTGCCCCGCCGGACGCTGGTTGCCCTGTTCGAGGCCGCCGGCGGCAATCCGTTTCTCGCCGTCGAGCTGGCCCACGAGCAGCTGCGCCGCGGCACCGAGCTTGAACCCGGTTCCCCGCCGCCGGTCCCGGCCAGCGTGCGAACGCTGGTAGCGGTTCGGGTGGGGCGGCTGCCCCCGGAGGCCCGCCAGCTTCTGCTGGCTGCGGGCGGACTGGCGCGGCCGACCCTGGAGCTTCTCGGGCGCCTGCGTCCAGACGCCGAGGCTGTGCTCCAGCCCGCCGTTCAGGCCGGCCTGATCGAGCCCGGGGCGAAGCCCGGCGAGCTGCGCTTCACCCACCCGCTGCACGCCCGTGTCCCGTATGAGGCGCTCGATGCCGCCCGGCGACGTCGCCTGCACGCACGCCTATCGGCCGTGGTCGACGATGTTGAGGAGCGGGCTCGCCACCAGGCGCTGGCCGCCCCCGGGCCGAGCGCAGCGGTGGCCGCCGCTCTCGATCGGGGCGCGGCGGCGGCGGGTGCGC
>DASVYO010000109.1:0-7051 GCA_036392135.1 Solirubrobacteraceae bacterium | reverse complement strand
GGCGGCCACCTCGGGCCGGGCGACCGGCGCCGCCTGCGGACGCGCGAGGTGCGCGACCTGAAGCTCCAGCCGGCGGACCTGCTCGGCCGCCTCCGCGAAGCGGTCGCGCAGCGACGCCGTCTCCCGGGCCTGCGCAAAGTAGAGCAGGATCAGGATGGCGAGTCCGACGATCGCGGCGAATCCCGCATCCGCCCCCACCGATGAGGTGAAGTGGCTTATGGACAGGGCATAGGGAATGGCGGCCATTGCTTCGCGGGCAGTCTAGGTGGTCGCCATCACGGATTGGGGTGTGCTCACGCGGGCCCCACGGGAGCGCTGCTACCGGCACCGAGGGTCACCCGGGCATGCGAGAGCTCAGAGACGTGTTTCGCCAGGGCGGCGGCGTCACCTTCCAGTACGAGCAGGTTGATCTCGGCGAAGGTCCGCTCGACCCAGCTCGGATCCAGCGCGTCGTGCTCGGCGCGGATGATCCGCTGGGCCGGGGTTGGCTGGGGGTGCTCGGAGGGATTGAACAGCTCCTCATGGAACTTCTCGCCCGGCCGCGCGCCAACGATCTCGATCGCGATATCGCGTTCGGGCTCCAGCCCGGAGAGCCGGATCATCTGCTCGGCCAGATCCAGGATGCGGATCGCATCGCCCATCTCGAGTACGTAGATCTCACCGCTGGCCTCGCCCAGTGAGCCGGCGCGGATGATCAGCTGTACGGCCTCGGGGATGGTCATGAAGTAGCGGGTCATGCGCGGATCGGTGACCGTGACCGGGCCGCCGGCGGCGATCTGGCGGCGGAAGATGGGCACCACCGAGCCCGAGGAGGCGAGCACGTTGCCAAAACGCACCGTCGCGTAACGCGTCCCCGGGTATTTGACCGCCGCCGCCTCCACGGCCCACTCGGCCAGCGCCTTGGAGGCTCCCATCACCGTGGCCGGCATCACCGCTTTGTCGGTCGATACGAGGACGAAGCACCGGACGCCGACCTCGCCCGCGATCCGCGCCGCGAGCCGGGTGGCCAGCGCGTTGTTGCGGACCGCCTCGACCGGGTTCTGCTCCATCATCGTCACGTGCTTGTAGGCGGCGGCGTGGAACACGATCGTCGGGCGGTGCTCGGTCAGCACCTCACGCATCCGCTCCTCCTCCTTGCAGTCGGCCAGGACGGGCAGTGCGGTCCGGATGTGCCGGTCCTCCTCGAGCTCGCGGGTGATCTCGAACAGGTTGTCCTCGGCATGGTCGACCAGCACCAGGCGGCGGGGACCCACACGGGCTATCTGCCGGCACAGCTCGGAACCGATCGAGCCTCCGGCGCCGGTGACCAGCACCACCTGCCCGGCGAGGTACGCGCCGACGCGCTCGAGCTCCTCACGGACCGGCTCGCGCCCGAGCATGTCCTCAACCTGAACCTGGCGCAGCTGCCGGGTGACCGACAGGTGGCCCGATCCGTCGCGCAGCAACTCGAACACGGTCGGCGTGGTGCGGACCGGGATCCCGCGCTCGCGGCAGGCGATCACGACGCGGCCGCGCAACGTGCCCGGAGCCGAGGGAATCGCGATCACCACCTCGTCAGGCTCGATCTCGTCGAGCACCCGGACGAGGTCGCTGGTGGTGTTGCCGAGCACCTTCAGCCCATGCTCGTCCTTGATGCCGAGCTTGCGCGGATCGTCGTCGAGGAAGCCGATCGGCCGCAGGCGCAACTGCGGGTTGCGCATCAGCTCGCGCACGACCAGGCGGCCGCCGTCCCCGCCGCCGACGATCAGCACCTCCCGTGCGCCCTTGCCGACGCGGAAGCTGCGGATCCGGCCCTCGAAGAACAGCTGCACCGCGAATCGCGCGCCGACCAGCAGCGCCAGCGTGAGCAGGAAGAACAGGGCGATGACGCTGACCGGCAGGAGCACCGCGGCGGCCGGGCCCGGTACCGTCACGTAGTGGGCCGGGTGATGACGGCGGCCGGGGACGAGCACGGTATGCGGCGTGGCGGCCAGGACCGGATGCAGCAGGGCGATCCCGCCCACGATCACCGCCGTGGCCACGAACACGCCCTTGAGCACCGCCTCGTAGTCGCGCTGCCCGACATAGCGCCACAGCCGCTGATACTGGCCGAAGGCGGCCAGTGAGACGAGGGCGATCAGGACCACCCAGGGGATCGTGGAGCCGAACAGCAGCCCGTAGCGATGGTTCTGGCCCTTGAAACCGTCCTCGAAGCGAAGCCGGAAGGCGAGTAGGTATGCCAACGCGACCAGGACCCCGTCGAGCACCAGCTGGGGGATCGCATGCCGGTGTACGGGGAAGGCCGCGGATCTAATCCGCCGGCGCATGGGTGCCGGAGTTTAGTGCCCGTGAGCCGCCATTTCCGGCTCCGGCGCGGGTTTTGCGGCCCGGTGCCGGGCGGCTAATCGGACGCTAAGACTTCGGCGTGCCCGACCCGACGAGGTCTACTTGGGAATCAGGACGCCGTCCGGGTGCCGGGCGGTCGGCACGTAGATCGCCTTCAGATTGGCGCAGGTGCTCTTCAGCGCGGCCGGCGTGCGGTAGGTCTGCACCCCCCAACCGTTGGGGAACGCCGTGAACACCACGATCGGGTAGCGGCGGTCGTTCAACTCGATCTTGGGCCGGTAGCCGATCACGCCGGTGTTCAGATGCGTGTACCAGGCCATGATGCTGACGTACTCGACGTTGAGCACCGGGTGACCGCAGCGCAGCACGTGCCGGTAGCCGCCCAGGGCATTGATCGTGGCTGCCAGCTTGTTGATCTCCTTGGTCCGCGCGCGCTCGTGGTAGATGTCCTTGTGCTCGAGGCGGATCTGGGAGACCGCCTGCGGGACCATCAGCGCGAACAGCGCCACGACCAGCGGCACACCGGCCCAGCGGGGGATCGCGCGGTGAACGCGCGAGACGTCCAGCAGCAACCACCCGACGGCGATCCCGGCCAGCACGCCGGTCAAGCCGGCGGGCTCGAACAGGTAGCGCGGGACCCCGGGGAAGCCGTGCAGGGCGAAGGCGATCTCGATCACGACCCAACCCAGCGTCATGGCCGCCAGCACCAGCACGGTCAGGTTGCGCCGCAGCGCCGCCAGCGCGACGGCCAGCACGGCGGCGAGCTCCACCGGCCAGTACTGCAGGGCGGTGAACCGGTTCCAGGTGCCGATGATCTTGTTGTTGTGCAGCTCGCGCGGGGACTTCAGGGCCAGCTGGCCGGCGATGTCAGGGCGGCCGTTGGTGATCGTGGGCACGCCGAACCACAGGAACGCGTTGCCGAGCACGCCGACGGCCACCATCCAGCGCGTGGCGGGGACCTTGATCCACAGCCAGATCCCGTAGAGCCCCACGAACGGCCACACCTCGGGGCGTCCGAGCGCGGTCAGCGCACCCAGCCACCAGGCCCAGCGCAGGCGTCCGCTCAGGAAGCAGTCGATCGCCGCCAGACAGGTGGTGACCAGCATCGGGTCCGACTGGACGCTGAGCAGGTAATGGAAGTACTCCTGGATGCCGAGCACGAACGCCCCCGCGAACACCGCGGCCACGAGCGGCGCCCACCGCGGGCCGTCGGCGGCCTCCCGGGCGGTGAGCCGATACGCGATCCGGCCGCCGAACAGGGCGCCGGCCAGCGACATCGAGACCGCGGTCAGCATCCACAGCCACAGTGCGTAGTGACCGAACAGCGCGAAGGGCACGTTGAACAGGTAGGTGAACGGCTTCCAGGACGGCGCGCCGCCGAGGTTCAGCGACCCGTGCCAGGTCTGGTAGCCCCAGTCGAGCCAGCCGTAGGGGTCATACCCCGGGCGCGTGCCGGTCACAAGGATGACGATCCCGGCCAGCACGACGATGCCGAGCGCGGCCAGCCAGCCCGAGAATCGCCGCAGCGGCGAGCGCGCGGCGCCGGCCGCGGCAGCGTCGTCGGTCCGGCCCTCCCCGGCGGGGGGAGTCTTAGGGGTCTCCAATGCGGTGTCGGTCATGCGCAGATTCCGCGGACGGCGTCCACAGGGCCGCCCGGACGGTACCAGTCCGGAGCACCGGCGCCGGACTGGCGAGAGCACTCTCACGCAAGGCTTCCGCGGGCTAATCGGGCGCTAACCGGGCAAACACACACCAGCCCGGCACGACTGCCGCGCGTTCAGCTCAGCAGCAGATCGGTGAACAGGGCCGGATCGCGCCGCACGCGACGGGCCGGGGCCGCCGCTCCGGGGCGCCGCTTGACCAGGTGCACGTCCTCCACCCGGGTCAGGCGCCGCAGCCGGCCGTCGGCGATCAGGCTCTCGTCGACGGCGCCGAGGCGGCCCTCGAACACGGTGAACACCGGCGTCTGGAGGGCGACGGCCTCGCGGTTCATCGTTCCCCCGGCCGACACGACCAGGTCGGCATAGGCGATCAGGGACTGCGCGTCGATCGCCCGCTCCGGGACGATGAAGCCACCGGCGGCTGTCAGTTCCGCCCGCTGCTCGGGCGTGCGCGGCAGGACGACCACCTGCTGGCCGCGCAGCCGCTCGAGCACCGCCCCGAACAGGTCGTTCTCGAAGCGGTGATACAGCGACACCGCGGGCGGCGTGCGGACGAGCGCGATCGGCCGGCCGGTGTCCAGGCCCAGGGGGCCCAGAACGCCCGGGTCGGGCTCGAAGTCCGACAGGTAGTACTCCTCCTTGAGCCCGGGGTAGCGCCGCAGCTTGCCCGCCGCGCCGTAGCGGCGCAGGCGCGCGGGCGGGATCACCTCGGGGACCACGACCGTCGTGGCCAGGCGACAGTTGACCGTGTGCTGAACCCGGGCCCATTCGTAGTCGAAGGTGGTGGCGGACGGGATCCGCAGCAGGGCCGCGGCCACGGTCACGTCGTTGGAGCCGTGGCCAATCGCGCGATCGAAGCCGCGCGAGCGGCCCCACCGGGCCAGGGCCAGCGAGCGGGCCACCAGGCCGCGGGCCTTGTCGAGCAGCCCCGCCCCACGGTGGTGTCCGATCGCCGTATGGGCGATGCCGAATCGCTCGCACAGCTCGAGCGTCTGAGCGAAGTCGCGCGCGGTCACCTCGACCTGATGCCCGCGTGCCTCGAGCTCGGCGATCACCGGGCGCAGGACGAGGACATGGGGCGAGTTGGTGAGGTCGATCCAGATCTTCATGGGCAGTCCGGGCCCCGCATGGTCATCCACAGCGATAGCCTGAGGCGGATGATTCTCGAGATCGCATCGGTCACGGGCTCGCTGGCCGATACCGCCACCAGCCTGGTCGGATCACTGGGGCTGGGCGGGATCTTCATCCTCATGCTGCTGGAGAGCGCCTGCGTCCCGATCCCGTCCGAGGTCACGATGCTGTTCGCCGGCTTCAACGTGGCCAACCATCATTACAGCCTGGTGGCGATCACGATCGTCGGGGTGCTGGGCAACCTGGTCGGCTCGTGGATCGCCTACGCGGTGGGCTACTTCGGCCGCATCGAGCTGCTCGAGCGTCACGGGCGGGCGTTGCACATCTCCTCCCGTCAGCTGCAGCGCGCGGATCGGTGGTTCGAGCGCTACGGGGGCATCACGGTGCTCGTGGCCCGGGTCCTGCCGCTGATCCGGACGTTCATCTCGCTGCCCGCCGGAGCGGCCCGGATGCGGTTCTCCCGTTTCTCGGCCCTGACCGCGCTGGGCTGCATCCCCTGGGTGTTCATCCTGGGCTGGGTCGGGCTCCTGACCAAGAGCAACTGGCGCAGCGTCAAGGACGGGCTCGCCTACGTCGACTACGCCGTCGTCCTGGCCGTGGTCATCGGGATCATCTATCTGGTGATCCGTCGGCGTCGCGATCGGGCCGGCGGCGAGCCCGAAGCGGCCGTCGATGCCAGAAGCTGACTGGCTGCCGTGGCCTGAGGCGCTGCTCCTGGGGGCGCTGCACGGACCAGCCGAACTGCTGCCGATCTCCTCCTCCGGGCACATCGCCCTGATTCCGTGGCTGCTGGGGTGGGACTACGACCGGCTCGACTCCGAGCTGCGCAAATCCTTCGAGGTGGCCGTGCACGCGGGCACGGCGGCCGCGCTCCTGATCACTCTCCGGGACGAGGTGGGCGAGGCGGTCGGCGACATGAGCCCGCGCCGGGCCGGGCTGATCCTGCTCAGCTTCCTGCCCCCGGCGGTGGTCGGCTACGGACTGGAGCGGCCGATCGAGCGCCATCTCGGGACACCGCCGACGATCGCCGCCGGCCTGATCGCCGGGAGCCTGGCCATGGCCTGGGCCGACCGCTCCCCCCAGACCCGCAGCTCAACCACGGCCACCGGCGCCGACGCCCTGCTGCTCGGCCTCGCCCAGGCCTGCGCGCTGATCCCCGGAGTGTCCCGCAACGGGGCGACGCTGGCCGTCGCGCGGTGGCGGCACTTCACCCGGGCGGATGCCAACCGCCTGTCGCGGCACGTCGCGCTGCCGGTCATCGCCGGAGCGACGCTGCTCAAGGGTGCCCGGCTGGCCAAGCGTGGCCTGCCCCCCGGCACGGCGGTGCCCTTCGCGCTCGGGGCGGCGGCCTCGTTTGCCTCCACGCTCGGTTCGACGTGGCTGATCCGCCAAGTCGAGCGCGACCGCTCGCTGCTGCCCTACGCCGTCTACCGGGTCGCGCTGGCCGGCCTGGTCCTGACCCGGCTGCGACACGGCCGCTCGATGTAAGACAATGGCCTGATGCCGGACGCCTACGCCGCCGCCGGAGTCGACACGGGGCAAGCTGACCGCGGCGTGGCCGCCCTGGTCGGCGTCCTGCGCGCGATCGAACCCGGCCGTCCGTCGCTGTCGGTCCCCCTGCCCGGGCACTACGCCAGCGTTATCAAGGTGGCGCCGGGGCTGGGTATCGCGCTGGCCACCGACAGCGTCGGCTCGAAGGTGATCGTCGCCGAACAGGCTCGTCGCTTCGACACGATCGGGATCGACTGCGTGGCCATGAACGTGAACGACCTGATCTGCGTCGGCGCCGAGCCTCTGGCCCTGCTCGACTACCTGGCGGTGGAGACCGCCGACCCGGCGCTGCTCAGAGAGATCGGGCTCGGACTGCGGATCGGCGCCGAGGCGGCCGGGATCGAGATTCCCGGCGGTGAGGTCTGCCAGCTGCCCGAGGTGAT
>DASVYO010000108.1:0-4940 GCA_036392135.1 Solirubrobacteraceae bacterium | reverse complement strand
GCCCGCCCGCGCGGCGTGAAAGCGGGCCAGCGAGGCCCCGAACAGGCGCGTGGCCCGTCCCACGCTGAGCGTGGCGTCGGCGAACAGGCCGGTGGCGTCGATCCGCACGTGGGTGGCGCCGGCTCGGTGCAGGAACCGCGTCACCCTCAGCCGGTCGGGCATCGAGGCGCCGAAGCGCCGGGCCAGCACCGAGAGTGGGGCGTAGTGGCCGTACAGCGGTGAGCCGACCGTGCTGACCTCGGAGGCGAAGCGCTCGAGCCCGGCCACGTCGGCGCGCAGGGGGAACACGAGCGGCAGGCTCTGACCCGAGGGAGCCAGGCCGAGCCGGGCGGCGGAGCCCTGCGCGGCCCGCGCCGATGCCGCCGCCGGGGTCGGCAGCGCAAGGCCCGCGAGCGCCATCGCGAGCACGATCCATCGTTGACCCCAGTAACGCGTGGGCACCTTCAGACTCCTGTCGATCGCTTAGCCGCGGGGCCCTCTCCCGGTCCGGATCGTTGCACACCCGGGGCGGACATCAGCCGCTTGTGCCCGGGTGCCCCGCGCAGTCAGGACTCGTCGGACGGCTCGGCGGCGGGCGTGACCCCGAAGCGCAGGATCTGCGTGTGGCGGACCAGCGCGCCGCCCCGCTCGTAGGGGACGATCTCCGCCCGCAGCTCCCGCCGCAGCTGCTCGAGCCGTTTGACCTCGGCCGACAGATCACGGGCGCGCCGCTCGAGGCCGGCCACCTTGCGCGCCATCGTCTCGAGCTGCTCCTCAAGCTCGAACACGCGCTCCACGCCGGCCAGGTTCATGCCCAGCTCGGCGGTCATCTCCTGAATCCGGCGCAGCCGATCCACATCCTGCTGGGAGTAGAGCCGCGTGCCCTTGGGCGAGCGCTTGGGCTCGATCAGCCCGCGCTGCTCGTACATGCGCAGGGTCTGGGGATGCATGTCGGCCAGCTCGGCAGCGACCGAGATCATGAACACGCCGCGGTCGGAGGAGACCTCGACCCGGGTCGTGCGCACACGCCGGGTGGCCATCAGCTCGCCTCAGCCGCGGCCGCGGCGGCGTCTTCCGCGAACAACCGCGCGCGCGGATTTCCGTTCATCACCGCCGATAGCCTGTCGACCGCCTCGGACTGCTCGGGGGACAGCGAGGCCGGGACGTCGATCACGAACCGGTAGTGGATGTCCCCGTGACCCTTGCCGCCGAGCCGCTGCGGGCCCTCGCCGCGCAGCCGCTGCACGGTGCCGTGCCGGGTTCCCGGCGCAACCCGCAGGCGCTTGACGCCGGTCAGGGTCGGCACCTCGATGACCCCACCCTGAAGGGCTTCGGGAATCGTCAGCGGGACCTCGACCTCGAGGTTGTCTCCGGTGCGCTTGAACACCGGGGACTCGATGACGCGGGTGATCACGAACAGGTCACCGGGATCGGCCCCGCGCAGGCCCGGCTCGCCCTTGCCGGCCAGCCGGATCCGGCTGCCCTCCCGGACGCCGGCGGGGATGTTGACCCGCATCCGCCGCACCGAACGCTGAGCGCCGGTGCCCTTGCAGGTCGGGCACGGGTCATCGATCACGGTGCCCGAGCCGTGACAGCCGGAGCAGGGCTGGGACATCGAGAAGATGCCCTGGCTCTGGGACTCGAGCCCCCGGCCGTTGCAGACCGGGCACACGCGCGGCACCGTGCCCGGCTTGGCGCCCGAGCCGTTGCAGGTCGGGCACGGTTGCGAGGTCGGCACCGCCAGCGAGACCTGGGCCCCGTGGACCGCCTGGTCGAAGCTGAGCGAGACCTCCGTCTCCAGATCCCGTCCGCGCGCCTGGCGGGGCTGGGCGCCGCCACGCACGCCGCCGGTACGGCCGGCGGCGCCGCCGGTCCCGCGGCCGAACAGGTCGGACAGGATGTCCCCGAAGCCGCCGCTGAAGGAGCCGGGGTCAAAGCCGCCCGGCATGTTGAAGCCGAACGGCCCACCGCCGCGGTCATACGCCTTGCGCTTCTCGGCATCGGACAGCACGTCGTAGGCCTGCGAGATCTGCTTGAAGCGCTCCTCGGCCTGCTTGCTGTCGGGATTGCGGTCCGGGTGGTACTGCCGGGCCAGCTTGCGGTAGGCCTTCTTGATCTCCGCCTCAGAGGCGTTCTTGCCCACCCCGAGGACCTTGTAGTAGTCGGGTCGATCGGCCACCGCTGCCCCCGCTCAGCCTGCCACCACCACGCGGGCGGGCCGCAGGACGCTGTCCCCCCGGCGGTAGCCACGCTGGTAGACCTCGAGCACGGTGCCCGGCTGGGTCCCCTCCTGGGGCTGCTGGGCCACGGCCTCGTGGAACTGGGGATCGAACGGCTCCCCCTGGGGCGAGAACGGCTCGATCCCGGCGCGCCGGAGCGCCGCCAGCACGTCGGAGTGCACGTGCTTGATCCCGTGCACCAGCGACGCGTCGCCGTTCTCCGAGTCGCCGCTGGTGGCGTGGGCGAGCGCTCGGTCGAGATTGTCGATCGCCGGCAGCAGCTCGAGCGCCAGCTTGTTCACACCCCGGTCCTGGGCGGCCGCAGCCTCGCGCACCGCGCGCTTGCGGTAGTTCTCGAACTCCGCCCGCGTCCGCTGAGCCAGCTCCAGATACTCATCCGCCTTCTCAGCCCTCGCCGCCAGGGCGGCGACGTCCACGGAGTCATCAGTCCCCTCGGGCTCCCGCTGCTCCTCCTCCGCCGAAGTGGAGGCGGGGCCGACCGGAGCCTCCGGCTCCCCGGCCGGGACCGAAGGCTCCGGCGCAGGCTCCGGTGAGCCGTCCGCCCCGGAACCGAATCGGCCGTTTTCTTCGGTCTCCGGGGTGGACGGCTCCCCGGAGCCCGCCACGGACTCCGGGGTCTCAGCAGTCCGACGGTCAGACGACGTCATCACTTGCCCTCGTCAACAACTTCGGCATCCACCACGTCCTCCTCGGCCCCCGCGCCACCGGCGGCGCCGGCGCCGTCGGCAGACCCGTTGCCGCTCGCCGCAGCCTGCTCCTGGGCCTTCTGGTACATGGCCTCGGAGACCTTGTGGAAGGCGGAGTTCAGCGCCTCAGTCTTGGCGGTGATCGCGGCCGCGTCCTCGGTGCTCAGCGACTCGCGCACGTCCTTGATGGCCGCCTCGATCTGGTCCTTGGAGGCCGAGTCGACCGAGTCGCCCAGCTCGGTGAGCTGACGCTCGGCCTGATAGGCGGCGTTCTCGGCGTTGTTGCGGGCCTCGGCCAGCTCGCGCTGACGCTTGTCGTCCTCGGCATGGGCCTCGGCGTCGGTGACCATCCGCTTGATCTCATCCTCGGACAGCCCGGAGCCGGCCCGGATCTCGATCTTCTGCTCCTTGCCCGTGCCCAGATCCTTGGCGGACACGTTGAGGATGCCGTTGGCGTCGATGTCGAACGCGACCTCGATCTGCGGGATGCCCCGCGGCGCCGGCGGAATGCCCGTGAGCTGGAACTTGCCCAGCGACTTGTTGTAGTTGGCCATCTCGCGCTCGCCCTGCAGGACGTGGATCTCCACGCTCGGCTGGTTGTCCTCGGCGGTCGAGAAGACCTCGGACTTGCGGGTCGGGATCGTCGTGTTGCGCTCGATCAGCTTGGTCATCACGCCGCCCTTGGTCTCGATGCCGAGGGTCAGCGGCGTCACGTCCAGGAGCAGGACGTCCTTGACGTCGCCGGCCAGGACGCCGGCCTGGATGGCGGCGCCGACGGCCACCACCTCGTCCGGGTTGACGCCGCGGTGCGGCTCCTTACCGGTCAGCGACTTGACCTTCTCCTGCACGGCCGGCATGCGGGTCATGCCGCCGACCAGCACGACGTGGTCGATCGTCGCGGCGCCCTTCTCCTTGGCGTCCTCCAGGGCCTGGCGGACCGGCGCGACCGTGCGGTCGAGCAGGGCCGAGGTGAGCTCGTTGAGCTTCGCCCGGGTGAGACGCATGTCCAGGTGCTTGGGCCCGGACGCGTCAGCCGTGATGAACGGCAGGTTGATCTGCGTCTCCTGCGTGGTGGAGAGCTCGATCTTGGCCTTCTCGGCCGCCTCGTAGAGCCGCTGCAGGGCCATCGGATCGGCAGACAGATCGATGCCCTGCGCCTTCTTGAATTCCCCAACCAGCCAGTCGACCAGCGCCTTGTCGAAGTTGTCGCCGCCCAGGTGGTTGTCCCCGGCGGTCGCCTTGACCTCGAACACGCCGTCGCCGATCTCCAGCACGGACACGTCGAACGTGCCGCCGCCGAGGTCGAAGATGAGGATCGTCTGGTCGGACTCCTTATCCAGGCCGTAGGCCAGCGAGGCCGCGGTCGGCTCGTTGATGATCCGCTTGACGTCCAGGCCGGCGACCTTGCCGGCGTCCTTGGTCGCCTGACGCTGGTCGTCGTTGAAGTACGCGGGCACGGTGATGACCGCGCTGTCCACCGTCTCGCCCAGGTAGGCCTCCGCATCGGCCTTGAGCTTGCCGAGGATCATGGCGCTGATCTCCGGCGGTGAGTACTGCTTGCCGGCCGCCTCGACGCGGGCGTCGCCGCCCGGTCCCGAGACGACCTTGTAGGGCACGATTGACTCCTCCTCGCGCACCTCGGCCTCCTTGCGGCCCATGAAGCGCTTGATCGAGAAGATCGTGTTCTGCGGGTTGGTCACCGCCTGGCGCTTGGCCACGGTGCCGACGAGCCGCTCACCGCCGCTCGTGAAGGCAACTACGGACGGGGTCGTGCGCCCACCTTCGGCGTTCTCGATCACCGTCGGCTCGCCGCCCTCGAGCACGGCCATGCAGGAGTTGGTCGTCCCGAGGTCGATTCCGATCGTCTTTCCCATGTGTTGTCTACTCCTTGATGAGTCGAAAAATCTCAGTGGGAGCGTAGCAGATGTTGCCCGCCGCACCGCGCGCGCAGACGCGCCGCCGGTCGCGCGGCCCCCACTGCTGCGCGCGCGGCTATCCGGCGGCCGCGCGCGGGTCCTCGGTCGCGCCGGCGGCC
>DASVYO010000107.1:0-2554 GCA_036392135.1 Solirubrobacteraceae bacterium | reverse complement strand
CCGCCGGGCCAGCGCGAGGGCCCGCCCGAAGGCGGCCGCCATCGCCTCGTAGGTGTAGGCCGCCGCCGCCTGGCGTCCGTTCTCCCCCAGCCGCGCAGCCAGATCCGCACCCGACAGGAGCCGGTCGACGGCCGCCGCCAGGGCGCCGGCATCACCGGGCGCCACCACCAGACCGCTGTGGCCGTCACGGACCAGGCCGCCGGCCACGGCGCCGACTGCGGAGGTGGCGATAACCGGCGTGCCCTGATGCAGGGACTCGTTGCACACCAGTGCCCACGGCTCGCGGAAGCGCGGCGTCGGAACCGACGGCACTACCGTCGCCGTCGCCAGGCGGTAGGCGACCGGCAGCGCCTCGCGCGCGACCGCGCCCAGCACCGCGACCCCGGGGATGGACTGAAGCCGGGCCCGCAGCGGGCCGTCGCCGATCACCACGAGCGTGGCCGGGCGGGTGACCCGGGGCCAGGCGCAGGCCAGCACATCGATGCCCTTCTCGGACACCAGGCGCCCCGCGTAGAGGATCACCGGTCCGTCGGGGATCCCCCGCGCGGCGCGGAACTCGGCCACCTCGGCCCCGGAGACCTCGCGCCGGAAGACATCCGGCTCAACGCTCTGAGGGGCGATGAAGATGTCGTCGTCGCGGCCCCGGATGCCGGCCGCGAAGCGACGCGCGTGCTCTCCATAGGCCACGAGCGCGTCGGCGTGACGGTAGATCCACCGCGTGACCGGGGTCGCGAGGTCATGGGTCAGCGAGCGGGGCTGGGCCCAGACCGAGGCCCACAGGACGAAGCCGTGCCGGGCCGCACGGGCCCCGGCGTAGGCCGCGGGCAGGATCGGACCGCCGGCGTAGGTCGTGATGACCGAATCAAAGCGCCAACCGGCCCGGAACGCGTCCGCCGCCCCGTGGATCCGCCGGGCGGGGAAGCGGGCCGCCTGGAGCTGGGCGTCAAGGTCGCCGAACCACGGCGGGAGATAGCGCCCTCCGCCCCAGCACAGGACCTCGACGCCGTAGTCCGCGGCGAGCCGCTCGTACAGGGGAGTCCGATAGGGCACGAGGTTGTTGGTCAGCAGCGCGACGGCCATCGCTCAGGATGCGTACAGGTCGATGAGCGCCGCGTGGTAGCGCTCCTGGTTGAAGCGCGCCCGCGCCGCGGCCAGGTTCTGCTCCCCGCGACGCTGCCGGGCGGGACCGTCCGCCCAGAGCCGGCCGATCGCCTGTGCCCAGGCGCCGGCATCAGCGGCGCTCACGACCGAGTCCGGGCCGATCAGCTCCGGAATCCCGCCCAGGTCGCTGCCCACCACGGGCAGTCCACTGGCCATCGCCTCCAGCACCGCGTAGGGACAGGCTTCCTCCGAGCGCGAGGGCACGAGCGCGGCGGCGGCCCCCGCGCGCAGCTCGGCCAAGGCCTCCGGCGGGAGCCATCCGGTGAAACGCACGGGTCCGCCGGCCGCCAGGCGCTCGAGACGTTCCCGGTCAGGGCCGCTGCCCGCGATCACGAGCGGCACGCGCGCCGCCCGGGCCCCCGCGATGGCGGTGTCGAAGCCCTTCTCCTCAACCAGCCGGCCGCCGGCCAGCACATAGCCGCCATCCCCGGCGCGTGAGCGCGCGGCGAAGCTGGCGGCATCCAGGCAGTTGACCAGCGTGGAGACCCGCTCGCGGGGCAGCCCGAGTTCGAACAGCCGGCGGCCCGAGGCCTCGCTGACGGTGACCAACCGGTCGGCGTGTTCGAGGATTCGCGGTTGCTGGAGAGCGAGGCCGGCGGCATAGACGAGCGCCTCGCCGGTCGACCCGCGACAGCGAAAGCGGACTCCGGGGCGCGTATCACGGCCGTGACAGGCAAAGCACGGGCCTCCGCTGCGGTAGGCCACGCCGATCGCACAGAACAGACGGAAGTTGTGCAGGTGAAGGACGGTCCGCGCGCCGGCCGCCCGGGCGGCGGCCAGGGCGCGCCATCCGAACAGCGGATGCAGGTTGTGGGCATGGACGACCTCGGCTCCCCACGTCCGCACCTCCCGGCCCACCTCCGCGCTGTCGAGACCGCCGCTCAACAGCCCCCGCGCCGCTCGGCCTGAACCGGTGCCGGCGCTGGAACGCTCCAGGACCCGCACGTCATGGCCGTGGGCCCGCAGCACATCGGCGACGGTCGCGACCGAACGTTCCTCACCGCCCTCGGAGCGGTAGCGGTTGTGGAGCAGGAGGACGCGGATGCGAAAGTCCTAGCAGCTTCACGCCGCCGGCCGTTCGCGACGACGGATCCTCAGCGCCTGAGGGTCAGGCGATCATCGGCCCGAGGACCTGGGTGGTGTTCTCGTCGGGACCGCCGCCGGCGAGCTCCGGGCGGATCTTGCCATGACGGCGGTCACGACAGCTCGAAGATCTGAATGGAACACAGGTGACAAGCTGACCAGACGGCCTGTCCGGGGTGGGGGTCATGGGTCGGGGGTTGGTGAGGGGTCGTGCTGGATCCCGTACATCCGCGCGTACTGGCCCCCCAGGGCGATCAGATCCCGATGAGCACCCCGCTCCACGATCTCCCCCTCCCGAAGAACCAGGATC
>DASVYO010000106.1:0-45570 GCA_036392135.1 Solirubrobacteraceae bacterium | reverse complement strand
GCGCTCGCGCCTGCGCGGCGAGGACGATGTGGCGCTGCCCGGCGGCGGCAGCGGCGGCGGCAGCCGCGGCCAGCGGCCGAGAGGGTCCCAGGGCGGGCGCTTCCGCGGCCCGATCACGCCGCGGCGGGTGATCAAGTGGATAGTGCTGCTGATAGTGGCCTGGGTCGCACTGTCGGCCGTCCTGTTCTTCATCAGCGCTGAGCAGGAGAGCGGCAGCCTGCCCAGTTCGGTGCAGAATGCCCTGCACCCGGGCGGGAACATGCTGTTCTCGGCTGACAACGTGCTTGTCCTGGGCACCGACCAGCGTCCCAAGGGCAGCAAGGAGCCAGGGGCCAACACCAACGACGCCGGCAGCCGCTCGGACACGATCATGCTGTGGCGGATCGGCGGCGGCACCTCCCGGCGCCTGTCGATCCCCCGGGACACGATCGCCCCGGTCCCCGGCGCCGGGCTGACCAAGATCAACGCGGCCTACGCCTACGGCGGGCCCGCCCTGGCGATCAGGACGATCGAGAAGTTCACCGGGGTCCAGATCAACCACCTGATCGTGGTCAACCTGGCCAACTTCCCCAAGTTCATCGACGCCATCGGCGGCGTGGACGTCCAGACGGGGAGGATCTGCTCGGTCATCAGCGGCGGCGTCAAGAACGGCGGCTTCACGCTGAACCTGAGGCCCGGCCCGCACCACCTCGACGGACGGGATGCGCTCACCCTGGCCCGCACGCGCGAGAACCGCTGCAACGCCGCCAGCAACGACCTGACCCGCGAGGGCTATCAGCAGAAGATCCTCAACGCGATCAAGTCCAAGCTGCTCTCGCCGACGAGCTTCTTCCATCTGCCCTGGGCCTCCTGGTATGCGCCCAAGACGCTGCGGACCGACATGGGGCCGCTGACGCTGATGACGCTGTTCGCGGCCGCCGAGATGGGCGGCTCGGCCCCGACCCAGATCCTGGGTCAGAACAACCTGCCGCTGTCGGACCCGCAGTCCCCCGCCGGGCAGGCGGCGATTCGCCGGGCCGTCGGCAAGCTGATGAACGGCTGAGCGCGCCCCGGACGCGAACCTGCGGCGGCCCGGCTCGAGCGGGGCGCAGCGGCTCTACGAGGCCTTGCTCTCGGACTTCTTTGAGCTGCCGTCGGAGGAGCTGGAGCCGGATGAGGCGGAGGCCCCATTGCTCGAGGAATCCGTCTTCGACGTGCTCGAGCTGTCCTTGGCGGAGCTCTCGCTCTTGGCGTCGCTCTTGGCGGCTTCCTTCTCCCGCGAGCGCTTGCGGGTGCCGTAGTCGGTGTTGTAGAAGCCCGAGCCCTTGAAGTGGACGGCCACCGGGTGGAACACCCTCTGAACCGAGGCGCCGCAGACCTGGCAGGTGGTCACCGGATCGTCTGAGAAGCTCTGCCGGACATCGAAGATGTGACCGTTCTCGCACCGGTATTCGTAGATCGGCATGACGGCGAAGAATATAGCCGAGCCGGCTGGCACTCTCTAGGTCAGAGTGCCAACGGCTACCATCGCCGCCTGATGAGCACCGACACCGTGACCATGGACAAGATCGTCTCGCTGTGCAAGCGCCGCGGCTTCGTCTTTCAGAGCAGCGAGATCTACGGCGGGATCAGCTCCAGCTACGACTACGGGCACTACGGAGTGCTGCTCAAGAACAACGTCAAGAACCAGTGGTGGCGCTCGATGCTGCAGGAGCGCGACGACGTCGTGGCGCTCGACTCGGCCATCATCCAGCACCCCCGTACCTGGGAGGCCAGCGGTCACCTGGCCGGCTTCACCGATCCGCTGGTCGACTGCCGCACGTGCAAGCTGCGCTTCCGGGCCGATCACCTCGACGTGTCGGCCTGCGGGCGCAAGCCCTCCAAGCACCCCGGGGAGACGCCGGAGTGCGACCTGACCGAAGCGCGCGACTTCAACCTCATGTTCGAGACCACCGTGGGACCGGTCAAGGAGGAGGGCTCGACCGTGTACCTGCGACCCGAGACCGCGCAGGGCATCTTCCTCAACTTCAAGAACTACCTGCAGTTCTCGCGCAAGCGGCCGCCGTTCGGGATCGCGCAGATCGGCAAGAGCTTTCGCAACGAGATCACGCCCGGGAACTTCATCTTCCGCACGCGGGAATTCGAGCAGATGGAGATGGAGTTCTTCGTGCCCCCCACCGAGGCCGCCCGGTGGCACGAGCACTGGCTCTCAGAACGTCTCGACTGGTACATCCGGCTGGGGATCCGCGAGGACCATCTGCGCCTGCGCGCCCACGACGCCGACGAGCTCTCGCACTATTCGAGCGCCACCAGCGACGTCGAGTACCTGTATCCGTCCACCGGCTCCGCCGGCGGAGCCCGCTGGCAGGAGCTCGAGGGCATCGCCAACCGGGGCGACTTTGATTTGACCAGGCACGCGCAGTACTCGGGCCAGAAGCTCGAGTACGTCGACACCGCCAGCGGCGAGCGCTACGTGCCCCACGTGATCGAGCCGGCGGCGGGCGCCGACCGCGCGCTGCTGGCCTTCCTGGTGGACGCCTACGACGAGGATCAGATCGAGGGCGAGAAGCGGACCGTCCTGCGACTGCACCCGCAGCTCGCCCCGGTTAAGGTGGCCGTGCTGCCGCTGGTCCGCAAGGACGGCCAGCCCGAGCTGGCCCGGGAGATCCATCACCGGCTGCGCGAGCTGATGCAGTCCGAATACGACGAGGGCGGCGCGATCGGCCGCCGCTACCGCCGCCAGGATGAGATCGGCACCCCGTGGGCAGTGACCGTCGACCATCAGACGCTCGAGGACCGCACGGTCACGGTACGGGACCGCGACAGCCTGGCTCAGGACCGGATCGCCATCGACGAGCTCGGCGCCGAGCTCGAGCGGCGCCTGCGCGCGCCCTGGACCTCGCCCAAGTCCACCTAGCTCCAGCGCACCTACAGGGACTCGGCGAGCAGGACCACGCCGAGCGTCAGCAGCACCCCGCCGGCCAGACGCTCGACCCCCTCGCGGCCGCGCTCGCTGACCCGGGCCCCGAGTCTCAGGCCGGCCTGAGTGGCCAGGAACGCCTGCAGCGCGACGCATACAACCAGCGCCGGCAGCGGAACCCGGAGCAGGCCGGCGCTGAACCCGATGGCCAGCTCGTCCAGGCTGATGCTCAGCCCGAGGCCGACCGTGGCCGGGATGCTCGTCCAGCCGCCGCCCAGCACGGCGGCGAGGTCGCGCTCGCCGAGTTCGGCTCCGGACAGCATGTACAGGCCCAGGAGCAGGACCAGGACCGCGGCCAGCTCGTCAGCAACGGTGCCGATCGCGTGGCCGAGCGGCAGCCCCAGGCCGGCGCCGATCAGCGGCATCGCCGCCTCGAAGCCCGCGAACAGGAGCCCGAGCCGGATCCGGCGCCCGGCGGCCAGGCCCGCCACTCCGAGAGCCAGCGAGACGGCCAGCGTGTCCAGCCCCAGGGGGATGACGAGGGCGATCAGGCGGGCGGTCATGGCCCGGAGGGTCGCCGTTCAGCGACGCCCTGAGCGTCCGGTCCCAGACCGAGAAGCGGGCGCGCGGGGCGGCCGCGAGCCGGGCGGGCGGGTCCGGGCCACGGGGGTGCGGCGCGAGCGGCGGCTGATCAGGTAGCTGACCCCGCACACCACGAGCAGGATCAGCGCCAGGATCGCGGCCACCGCCACTCCGGGCTCGATGATCAGCACGAGCAGGACGATCACGACCGCTGTGACGGCGTCGACCAGGAGCGGGTTGCGGCTCACAGCGGCAACCGCCGGAATACCGCACGGGGCAGATGGCGGAGGATCGCGAACACCCAGCGCAGTTTGCCCGGAACCCAGATCGTGTGCGCGCCGGAGGCCAGGCCGGCCACGGTCGCGTCGGCCACCGCCTCGGGCGTGGTCGACATCGGCGCCGGCTTCAGCCCCTCGGTCATCCGCGTGGTCACGAACCCGGGCCGGACCACGAGCACCCGAACCCCGCTCGTGGCCACACTGTCGGCGAGCCCCTGGGCCAGCGAATCAAGCCCCGCCTTGGCGGCGCCGTAGATCGCGTTGGAGGCCCGCGGCCGCTCGGCGGCGACGCTCGAGAGCACCACCAACGTTCCCCGGCCCTGGTCGCGCAAGCGCTTGAGGCTGCTCAGGATGAGGCTGCCGAGGCCGACGAAGTTGACTCGCAGGATCTCGAGGGCCTCGTCACGATCGGTGTCGAGGCCCTCCTGGCCGCCGAGCTTGCCGACCGCGGCGACCACTATGTCGATCCCGGCCGGGTCCGCGAAGGCCGCGGCGACGGCCTGCTCGTGACCCTCGAGGTCATCGGCGTCCACAACCTGGGTGGTGACCGCGCCCACGCCGGCCCGGCCCAGGTCAGCGGCCGCCGCCTCCATGCGCTCGGCGCTACGGCCCAGGAGCACGGCGCTGATCGGCTCCTCGGCGGCCAGCCGGCGCACGATGGCCAGCCCGATCTCGGAGCTGCCACCCAGCAGCAGGACGCGCGTGGGCAGCGCGACGGTCGCGCTCGTCCGCGTGGCGGTCGCGCTCATTCCGCCACCAGGCCCGTGCGGAGCGCCAGATCCGAGCGCCAGCGGTGCTCGGGATCGGCCTCGTCCCGGGCGGCGCGCCAGCGCTCCAGCCGCGGGTACATGGCGGCCAGCGCGTCGGGACGCAGACGTCCGTCCTTGGCCAGATACACCCGCCCGCCGGCGCCGGCCACGAGCTCGTCGAAGTCGCGCAACAGCCGTTCCAGCGCGGGCGCGCCGCGCGGGAGGTCGATGGCCAGTGTCCATCCGGCCATCGGGAACGACAGGGGCGCGTGGGTCTCGGCCCCGAAGTCCTTGAGGACGGCCAGGTAGCACGGGATCGGTGAGCGGCGCAGGCGGCCGATCAGCGTGTCGAGGGTGGGTTCCGCACCGCGCGGGACGACGAACTGGTACTGGATGAAGCCGCTGGCTCCGTACAGCCGCGGCCAGTCCGCAAGCCCGTCGAGAGGAAACATGTGGGCGCCGAAGCTCTCGACGTGACCGAGCTGCCGCCGCGGGGTGCGCCGGAAGCGCAGCTCGTTGAAGGCCCGCAGGAGCGCCGGCCGCAACAGGCCTCCGGGCCACTGCGCGGGGATGCTCATGCGCGCCGGGACCGTCGTCTGGGCGGGCCGCCGGGCGTCCGGCGGATCCTCGATCAGCTGCTCGGCGCGGGTGACCACGCCGCGGACCGGCCGCGGGCCGAGCAGGTCAAGCCAGGCCACCCGGTGCGGACCGCCCGGACCGTCGAGCAGTGTCAGGACCTCATCGAGGCTCTCCGCCCGGTCGGTGTCGACCGACAGCGCCGCGCTGCGGAGCGGCGCGAGCTTGATCCGCGCCCACAGGATGACGCCGGTCAGGCCCATGCCGCCGATCGTGGCCGCCATCAGCTCGCCGCCCCGCTCGGGCGTGAGCTCGAGCTCCTCGCCGGCCGCGGTGAGCAACCCGATGGCCTGGACGTGGCTGCCGAAGGTGCCGGCCGTCCCGTGGTTCTTGCCGTGGATGTCGCTGGCGATCGCGCCCCCGATGCTGACGTGCTGGGTGCCGGGGACGACCGGCAGGACCCATCCGGCCGGCTGCAGCGCGCTCAGCAGCTGGCCCAGCGTGGCGCCCGCCTGGGCGGTGAGGATCCCGCCCTCGGTGTCGAGCTCGAAGGAGCGCAGCGCGGTCGTGTCCAGGATCAACCCGTCGCGGCGCACGGCGGCGTCGCCGTAGCTGCGGCCCATCCCACGCGCGATCGACCCCGCGGGCGCCGGGGCGCTGACGGCGGCACGCAGAGCGTCGGGCGCCGGAGCGCGCAGCACGCGGCCCGGGACGCGGGGACCGCCACCCCAGCCGGTCAGGGCGACCCGCTCGAGGCTCGTCACGGCCGCGGGCTGCGGCCGCTCACGGGTCAGCTCAGCTACCGGCGTGGACATTGAGTGCGAACAGGATCAGCCACACCACGCCGCCGGCGATCAGGACGCGGTCGCTCAGCACCATCTCCTCAGGCGCCTCGCCACCGCCCGAGCGGACCCGAGCCCCGTAGCGGAGCAGGCAGACGGTGAACGGGATCGCGGTCAGCGGGCGCCATGGCACGCCGTCGACGTCGGGCACGGCGAACGCCCACACCCAGTAGGCGAACAGGGCGACAGCGCCGCTGCCGGCCAGGAGCAGCCGCAGGCCCCCCTCGCTGTAGCCGCGCATGACCCGGCGGCCGGCCCCGAGCGTCCCGCTCGTGCCCTGGCGGGTGATCCGCAGCAGCTCCGCGTGACGCTTACCGGCGGCAATGAACAGGGCCGCCGCCGAGACGACGAGCACGAACCAGCGCGACAGGGCCACGGGTGCGGCCGCCCCGCCGGCCAGCGCCCGGAGCACGAAGCCGGCCGCGACCACGAACACGTCGACGACGAGCACGTGGCGCCAGACGGCCGTGTAGCTGAGTGTCAGGACCACATAGCCGAGCGCGATCACGCCCAGCAGCGGGCTGATGGCAAAGCTGGCGGCCAGCCCGACCACGAGCCAGCTCACGCCCAGCGCAACGGCGGCGCGCACCGACAGCTCGCCGGCGGCTATGGGGCGGAAGCGCTTGCGGGGATGCAGGCGATCCTCGGCCACATCGCGGGCATCGTTGAGGGCGTAGATGCCGCCGGAGATCAGGCAGAAGGCGAGGCACGCCACCGCGACGCGTCCGGGTACGCCGTCGCGCCCGAGCGCGCCCGCCGCCCCCGGGGCGGCGATGATCAGAGCGTTCTTCAGCCACTGCCGCGGGCGGGCGGTGATCACCGCGGCCAGCACCGGTCCGCGGCGGGCCGTCACCTGATCCACGTTCGTCACCGTCATATCCTGAGCGCCACCCGGCGATGAGGTCGTCGGCAGCGCGGAGCGGCGGCCCGCCCAGCGGGCAGCCTGCGAAGATGGTGCCGGACTCATCGGCGGCGAAGGTAGTCAGATGACTTCAAGCGTTGCCTTACTCTCTGTGAGGGAGTTCTCAGCTTGTCAGCTTCGTACTTGATGAGCGAGCTCTCAGACGTCCTTAAGCCAAAGCCACCAGCCCAATTGGCACGATCGCTCGATGCTAACGCCGACCAGAACACCAGGTCCCGCGACCCCGCGGGGTGAGCGCGCGGCCCCGCCGCCGCGCCGCCCGGGGCGGCCGCGGGCGACCTCGCGCGTCAGGCGCGTGGCCCTGCTGGCCGCCGTTTTGCTCGCCCTGCCGGCGTTGGTCTCCTACGTGAGCATGCTCACGCATCACTCGGACTCGAGCCTGTCGATCCGCACCGTCGAGTGGCTGCGCGACAACGGCGCCCGGGGCCTGGTCAACCGGGTCGAGAACATCTACTACTCCATGAATGCTCCCGCCAAGGGCGGCCCGGGCCTGAAGGCGCTCCCCAAGCAACCCGGCGCGGTGGCCGCGGTCGGCGGGCGCGTGCGTCACTTCTACCGCCCGCCGAATATCCGCCCCGTGATGCATCCGCCGCTCCCCGGCGAGGGCGTCTGGCACTCCACATTCGCGCCGGGTGGCAGCCGGCCGCCGGTGCTGGTCACGAGCTTCCGGCCCGATCCCAACTACCCGCAGAATGTGGCCGGCGTGGCTTGGATCGATCACACGCGGACGACCACGTGGCTGTATCCCGGCGCGCAGGAGCCGAACGTCACGATGCCCTCCCGCGGGCCGGAGGAGATCCCGATGGGCCTGCGCAACCGTCTGGTGGCAGCCTTCAACAGCGGCTTCAAGCTGGTCGACTCGGGCGGCGGGTTCGCCAGTGGCGGCCACACCTACGCGCCGCTCAAGGACGGCCTGGCCACGATCATCCGCTATCGGGACGGGACGATGGACATCCGGGCCTGGACCGGCTCCGGGGTGGCGCCCGCCAACGTGATGTACGCGCGCCAGAATCTGCCCCTGATCGTCTCGGGCGGACGCCTGAACCCGAACCTCTCGGACGGCCCCCAGTGGGGGGCGACGCTCGGCAACGCGATCATGGTCTGGCGCTCGGGCCTCGGAATCGACCGTCACGGAAATCTGATCTACGCGGCGGCCAACGACATGACGGTCGGCTCGCTGGCCGAGGTCCTCAGGCGGGCCGGTGCCGTGCGGGCCATGGAGCTCGACATCAACACCTACTGGACGAGCTTCATCCACTACCGCGAGCCCGGCGCGATCGGTGCAGCCAACCTGCTGGCCAGCATGGATCGCTCCTCGCAGCGTTATCTGACGCCCGACGATCGTGACTTCTTTGGCGTCTACCTGCGCTGAGCGGTCGGCCGGCTAGCGCAGGCGGCCGGCCGCACTGACGCTAAACCCGGTCGCCGTCCGGGCGGCGGCGACGCTGTCGACGGCAATCCGGGGGTCGGAGAACACACGGAGCGTGCCCAGGACGCCGAACGGGACCTGCGGGATAACCAGCAGCGCGCCGTTCTGCGGGGCGACGGTGGCATCGACGGTGCCGGTGATCCCGAGCACGGTGGCCGTGCCCTGCAGGGTGATGCGCCCGCCGCCGGAGGCCACCGGGACGACGGAGTTCAACACCGGAAGCGCGGCGCGCAGGTCGGCCTCGGTGATCTGGGCGCTGCCGCTCAGCTGCGCGCCCGACTTGCGCAGGCGGGCGTTGCGCAGGGTGAGCAGGCCGGCGCTGAGCTCGTCCGCGCTGGCCTGCAGGGTGCCCACCCCGCTGGCGTCCTCCAGGAGCCGGCTCAGGCCGGCCGTGGTCGACCGGTAGCGACCCAGCCGGACCGTGACCCTGTCCGCCTGATGCCAGAGCAGTTCGATGGCCGGAAAGGCGGAGACCGACACCGAACGCACCTGGCCCGAGCGGGCCAGGCGGTCGCGTAGCCGCTGGGCGGCGATCCCGGGTAGCAGCAGCTGCGCGGCGAGAGCGACCACGGCCACCGCCACCAGGCCGCCGAGCGCGGCGAGCCGGCGCATGCCCGGCGTCAGGCCAGCAGCGCGCGCGCCGCGGCCACGGCCTGATCCATCACGCGGCGCACGTCGAGGGCGGGCTCGCTCATGCGGCGGACCATCACCCCGTCGGCGAGGACGAGCAGGAAGCTCGCCACGTCGTCGGGCTCGCCGCGCAGCTCGAACACCCCGGCTGCGCTCTCGCGCGCCAGCGCCTCGGCCAGCCGGCCCCGCAGGCTGCGGGAGAGCTCCTCGAGCTCGGAGGCGATCTCGGGGTTTCGCTGGGCCAGGGTCAGCAGCTCATAGAACATGACGACATCGCTTGAGCCGTCGGCCAGCAGATCCTCAAAGCTCCGCACCAGCGCGTCGATCAGCTCGTCTCCGTTGGCCGCCCCGGCCACCGCCTGATCCAGCAGCTCACCGCGGACCTGCGACTCGCGCCGTACGACCTCGACCAGCAGGCGCTCCTTGGTCTGGAAGTAGTAATGCAGCAGCCCGCGGGAGACCCCCGCTTCGCGCGCCACCTGGTCAAACGTGGACCCGGCGATGCCGCGCACCGCGACGCTGGTCCGCATCGCCTCGACGATCCGGGCCGCCTTCTCGCCCGGCAGCTCGCTCGCCGCGGAGCCCGCGCGTAGTGCCTCCGCTGCTGCTGCCTCCATGGCGGGCGATTCTAGTGTTGCGGGCCGTGAATCCGCGCGCCATCGCGGCGTAGTCATTAACCAGCGAGGGCGCCCCGGTCAGGGAGCGCCCTCGTCGCAGACCGGTGTCCCGGTCGGCTAGGCAGCCGTGACGGGCGCCGCTGGGGGCGGAGCCGGGGTGCTGGCCGGAGGCGTGTACTGGAACTCCTCCTCAGCGCCGAACAGGGTGTCGAGCACCTTGGAGCGCAGGGACTCGCTGAAGGTCAACGCCGCGCCGGCGCCCACGATCAGCACGAGCAGCTTGCGACCGAAGCCACCGCTCTTGCGCTTCGCGGCGGCCTTCTTCGGGGACTCGGTGAAGCCCAGAGTGGCCTCCCGCGCGGCCTCGGCGGCCGTCCGGACGTCGGCCTGGAACTTCTTGTCCTCGAGCACCGTTCGGTACGGCGTCTTTCCGTGCAGCAGGCGGTCATACGCGCTCTTGGCCGAATCGACGGCCGTGCGGATGTTCTCCCGCAGGTCAGCGTCCTCGATCAGGCGCTGGATGTACGGATTGGCTTTGGTGATGTTCTGCAGGTCGGCGGCCGAGAACGGAACAGCCGCCTTGGCCTTCTTGGCCTGCTTGCGGGCCTTCTTGGGCACGGATGGCATTTTTCTCCCTCGGTGCTTTTGATGGGCGGATGGGACTGAGGATACCCCGATCTGTCCTCCGCACCCCGGGGAAAAGCCCGATTCCAGGCGGTCTTTGGGCCTCGAGCACCCGCCCGCGGGGGCGTGTGCGGAGTGGCCACCGGGTCCAGGGCTCCGGCGCAGTGATCCGTTGAGTGCCCGGCTGCGTTGACAACTCGGTAACGGCCGGTTTCACAACGCGAGGAGCAACCCATGACTGAAGTGAGCACCGCAGTTAGCCGCGCACAGTTCATCCGCAACGGCGCCAAGGGCTCGTTGGTCCTGGCCACCGCCGGTGGGGCGCTGGCCTCGATGGACGGCATCGCGTTCGCCAAGGGCGTGACCAAGAGCGACGTCACGACCCTCCAGGTCGCCTACATCGCCGAGAGCCTCGCGGTCAAGATCTACACCGCGATCGTGGACAACTTCCACTCCTTCAAGGGGCTCCAGAACAAGGATTACTTCGTGGCTGCCCTCAAGAACGAGAAGGCGCACAAGACCTTCCTGGCCGAGCACCTGGGGAGCAGCACGCCCAAGGGCTTCCACCTGCACATCCCCAGCGCGGCCGTCGCCAGCACCAAGGCACTGACGAACACCGGGACCGCCCTGGAGCTGGCCTTTGTCGAGACCTATCTGGGCGCTGTCCAGACGCTGAGCTCGACCGCCCTGAAGGTGGTCGCGGCCAAGATCGCGGCCGATGAGGCCTCGCACTACAGCTTCTTCAATGCGGCCAACGGTGGCCACGGCGTGCTGCCGGCATTCCCCGGCCAGATCATCCCGGCCACGAAGGCGGCCGCTGTCCTGACGAAGGACGGCTTCATCAGCTAAGGCGCCGTCAGAGCTCGTACACGGCGCCGTCCCGCGCCATCTCGACCGGACCGCCGTAGGCCCGCACCGCCTCGGCCTCCGCCCACTCGGCGTTCAGCTCGTCCGAGTAATGGGTCAGGACCAGCCGCTGGGCTCCGGCCCGGCGGCCGTGGTCTCCCGCCTCCCCCGGCGTGAGGTGTCCCCGGACGCCGGTCCGCTCAGGGCGCGGCAGGGTGGCCTCGATCAGCAGCAGCTGGGTCCCAGCAGCGAACTCGACCAGCTGCTCGTTGGGCCGGCAGTCCGCGCTGAAGGTGAAGCGTGAGCCGTTGCTGGTCAGCTCGACGGCGAAGGTGGTGGTGAAGTGGGGGACCTCGCAGAAGCGGACCGTGAACGGTCCCACGGCGATCGCCTCCGGCGGGTCGTATTCGCCGATCGCGAACGCGTTGTCGATCAGGTCCTCCGGACCCCAGCAGCTGGCCAGGCGCCGGAACACCTCGGTTGACCCGGGCGGAGCGTGCAGGGCGGGACGGGCGGGGTGGTCGGTGCCGGGGTAGCCGCCGACCGGGACCGGCTGCTGGCGGGGCGCGTAGCTCAGCGCGTAGCTGAAGGGAACCAGGTCGAGGCAGTGGTCGGCGTGCAGGTGCGTGATCAGGACCGCATCCACGTCGACGTAATCACACACCTCGCGAAGCTTGGCGAACACCCCGTTGCCGCAGTCCAGCAGCAGGCGGAAGCCGTCTTCCTCGACCAGATATCCGCTGCAGGCGCCGTCGGCATCCTGCCACGCGGGAGATTTGCCGAGCACCGTTATCCGCACTGCGTTCCCCTCTCCCTGTCGTCCGCGGCGTGACCATCACGACGGGCCGAACCAGGACTGACACTGTATTGCTTGTGGGCGTCGTGTATCCGCAAATTCCGCTTTTGGCCGCGATCACCTCCCGTGCGTTCGAGTCCTCGGTCCTGGCCCTGGGCGGGCTCCTGATCGTGGGAGCGCTCGTCTCGGGGCTGGTCCGGCGCAGCATCCTCACGCTGACCGCCGTGTTCGTGCTGGCCGGGTTCCTGCTCGGTGACGGCGTCACGGGGGCGCTTCACTTCGACGCCCGGAGCGGCTTCGTGGGCGAGCTCGCCACCGTGGCCCTGATCGTGATCCTGTTCCGGGACGGGCTCGAGGTCGAGGCCGAGATGCTTCAGGTGCACTGGCGGCTGCCGTCCCG
Organism: Solirubrobacteraceae bacterium; assembly: GCA_036392135.1. Lineage (GTDB taxonomy): Bacteria > Actinomycetota > Thermoleophilia > Solirubrobacterales > Solirubrobacteraceae > Palsa-465. The sequence goes on along the minus strand of DASVYO010000106.1, from coordinate 33,380 downwards.
CAAGCTGGTCCTGGCGATGCCCCTGACGGCCGGCGTGATCGCCCTCGCCACCCGCGTCATGACCGGCCTGTCGTGGACCCAGAGCCTGCTGCTCGGGGCGCTCCTGTCCCCCACCGATCCGGTGCTCTCATCCGCCGTGGTCACCAATCCCCGCGTGCCACGGCTGGTGCGGCACTCCCTGAACCTCGAGTCGGGGCTCAACGATGGGCTGGCCCTGCCCGCCGTGCTCGTCCTGGCGGCCGCCCTGGGCGCGGGGCACTTCGTGTGGTGGCAGTTCGTGCTCGAGAACCTGGGCCTGGGTCTGGTCGCCGGGCTGCTGACCGGCGGGCTGGCGGCGTGGATCATGCCCACCGAGACCCGGTTCGGGCTCGGTGCCGGTATCCCCTCCCACCAGAAGGCCCTCTACGCGCTGGGCGTGGCCTGCACGGCCTACGGGGTGGCCGTCCTGCTCCCGCACGGCAACGGGCTGATCGCCGTCTACGTCGCGGCGATCACGCTCGGCATCCGCCGGCCCGACCTGCGCGTCCACTTCGCCCGCCAGGCTGCCGATCTGGTCGAGATCGTCAAGCTCGGCATCTTCGTCGTCTTCGGGGCTCTGCTCACCCCGTCCGGCCTGTTCGAGTCCGGCTGGGGCGCCGCCGGCGTGGCCGCCGTAACCCTGCTCGTGGCCCGCCCGGTGGGGGTGTTCACGGCCCTGGCCAGGAGCCGTACCGACCTCCCCACGCGCGCCTTCATGTCCTGGTTCGGGCCCAAGGGTGTGGCGACGATGACCTTCTCACTGCTGGTGCTCGGTGATCAGATCCCGCGCGGCCGGACGATCTTCCACCTGGCCGCCCTGGTTGTGTTCTGCTCGATCCTGGCCCATGGCGTGACCGACACGGCGGGCGCGGAGTGGATCGGGCGCCGGGCGGAGCGGGCCGAAGCGGAGGTCGCGGCCGGCCATCCGAGTCCGGTGGGCTGAGCGGCGAAACGGACGCCCGCTTGGCGGGCGGGTGGCCGGCTAGTGCCGGTGGTGATCCGCGTCGCGGCGGCGGCTCGGATCCATGATCCGGCCCAGGATCAGGGTCAGCAGGACGACCACGATGAATCCGCCAAGCAACGGCCAGTACATGCCGCAAAACATATAGGAGCCAGTCCGGCCACGCTCAGGCGTGCAGCGAAACCTGCTCACCCGGCGTCGGGAACGCCCAGGCCACCTGCAGACGACGCTCCTGGCGGAAGACGAAGCGGAGCTGGCCGGGCGGCCTCAGCCCGTCGGGATGGGCGGGACGAAAGGTGGCGCAGGGGCCCTCCGACTCCGCGAGCGCGCAGAGTAGATTGGCATGGAAAAAGCAGTTCTCGCAGCTGGCTTTCGCCGCCGCACCCCGACCGTTCGGCATTGCGTACCTGCATCCCTCTGGAGATTGATTCCGTTCCTGTCCGGCCCGAGGATCAAAGCGGACCCGGCAGGCTCACGCAGTGACGATTTCCGGAAAACGCAACAACTTCGTGACGGGCTGAAAACATCCAAATTGGAGGAAGTTTTCCGAGCGGCCAGGAACCTGCCGCATTTTCCGTAGGTTTTTCGGGTACCCAACATGGCCGCCATCGACGACCCCCTGATCTCCCTCGCCGACTACGAGCGCGCGGCCGAGCAGAAGCTGCCCGCCAGCGCCCACGGCTACCTGGCCGGCGGGGCCGGTGACGAGGTCACGCTGCGCGACAACGTGGCCGCCTGGGGACGCCTCGCGCTGCGTCCGCGGATGCTGGTCGGCGTCGGCCGACGGGATGTCTCGGTCGAGCTGCTCGGCCGACGGCGCCCCCATCCGCTGCTCGTCGCCCCGGTCGCCTTCCAGCGCATGGCCGATCGCGACGGTGAGCTGGCCACGGCCCGCGGCGCCGCAGCCACCGACACGATCATGTGCCTGTCGACGCTGGCCACCTCGTCACCCGAGGCGGTCGCCGAGGCCGCCCCCGGCGCCCCCCGGTGGTTTCAGCTCTACGTGTTCAGGGATCGCGGCGTCAGCCGCGATCTCGTGCAGCGCGCCGCCGCCAGCGGGTACGAGGCCCTGGTGGTCACCGTCGATCTCCCCTTCTTCGGGATCCGCGAGCGAGAGCTGCGCTCGCGGCCGTCCGCCGCCGCCGACCGCGTGGCCAGCGCGGCCGCCGCCGGAGCCGCGGGCGAGATGAGTCCGGCGGCCTTTGGCGAGCTCGTCGATCCCGATCTGCGCTGGGAGGACATCGGCCGCTTCGCCGCCGAGAGTCCGCTGCCCATGCTGGTCAAGGGAATCTTGAGCGCTGAGGATGCCCAGCGCGCGGTCGACCACGGCGCAGCCGGGGTGATCGTGTCCAACCACGGCGGCCGCCAGCTGGACAGCGTTCTGTCCGGGGCCGACGCGCTGCCGGAGGTCGTCGCCGCCGTCGGCGAGCGGCTGGACGTGCTCGTCGACGGCGGCATCCGTCGCGGAACCGATGTCGTCAAGGCGCTCGCCCTGGGCGCGCGCGCGGTGCTGGTCGGGCGACCGGTGATCGCCGGACTTGCCGTCGCCGGAGCGCCGGGCGTTCAGCGCGTGATCGAGATCCTGCTGCGGGAGTTCGACAACGCCCTCGGCCTGGTCGGCGCGCCGCGGGCCACCGAGCTCGATCCGAGCTTCATCGCCCCGGCGCCGTGGGCCGCGCGATGAGGGTTCTCCTCACCGGCATCTCCGGTTACGTGGGGGGCGCGCTGGTCCCCCGCCTGCAGCGGGACGGCCACGAGGTGATCGGGCTCAGCCGTGACCCCCGCCGGGTGACGCTGGACGTGCCCGTGGTCGCCGGTGACGTCCTGACCGGGGCGGGTCTGACCGAGGCGCTTGACGGGATCGACGTCGCCTACTACCTGATCCACGCGATGGAGCCCGCCGATGACGGTCCGTTCGCGGCCCGCGAGCGCGCCGGGGCCGAGCGCTTCGCCGACGCCGCGCGGCAGGCCGGGGTCAGGCGGATCGTCTATCTGGGCGGCCCGGCGCCCGAGTCCGGGCCGGCCTCGGCACACCTGCGGAGCCGGCTCGAGGTCGAGCGAATCCTGCTCGCCGCCGTCCCCGACTCCGTCGCTCTGCGCGCCTCGATCGTGATCGGCGCGCGGTCGCGCTCGTTCCGCTTCCTGGTCCGGCTCGTGGAACGCCTGCCCGTGCTGGCCCTGCCGGCGTGGCATCGCAACCGCACGGCTCCGATTGACGAGCGCGACGTCCTGTCACTGTTAATCGGCGCGGCGACCAACCCACAGGTCGGCGGTCGCTCACTCGACATCGCCGGGCCGGACGTTGTCACCTACGGCGAGCTGGTCCTCCGGATCCGCGACCTGATGCTGGTGGGCCGGCCGAGCGTCAGCTTCCGCCGTCTGACCGTCACCCCGATCGCCAGCCGTATCGCGGCCGCCATCGCGGGCGAGGAGCCCGAGCTGATCGAGCCGCTGATGGAGAGCCTCAGCACCGACCTGCTGCCCCGCAATGACGACGCGGCCCGCCTGCTCGGGGTGCGCCTGCACAGCCTGGACGCGGCGATCGAGCACGCGCTGGCCGTCTGGGAGCGCACCGAACCGCTCGCGGCGCGGTGAGGGTGTTGACTCCTCCCCCTCTCGCGCCCGTTAGTGTGCTCCGGCCATGAGCACCGTCACCGCCGAGATAGACATCGCCGCGAGCATCGATGACGTCTGGAAGACCGTGATGGATCCCGCCCGGCTGGGTGACTGGGTGACGATCCACAAATCACTCGCGGCGGCCTCCCGCCCGCCGCTGCGCAAGGGGGCAACCATGGACCAATGCCTGGCCGTACGTGGCCTCACCTTCCGTGTGCACTGGAATCTGGTCGATGTGTCCGAACCCAATCGCGCCGAATGGGAAGGCATCGGTCCCGCGCATTCACGGGCCCGAACGGCCTACGAGCTCACCCCGGGTGAGAATGGTTCGACACACTTTCACTATACAAATGAATTTCACCCGCCCGGCGGTCGGCTCGGCAACCTGGCCGGTCGCATGATCGTCGGGGCCACCTCTGAGCGCGAGGCCAAGAAGTCACTCTCTCAGCTGAAGTCGCTGCTCGAGAAGAAGAGCTGATTCCCCGGCGCCGGCCGGGACACGTCGCTGGGCGATGACGCCCAGGTTCAGTCACGACGTCACTGATTAACGGTCACCGCGTGTATGGTACGGAGACTAATCTTCCCCATTACCCGAAAGGCAACTCAGTTGACAGAGTTCGTCGACAGCACCGTCAGAGACATCGATAGCCGGCTGGCGGAACTGAAGCAGGAAGTGTCGCGACTGGAGGCCGCCCGCTCGGCGCTCACCGGCGGCCGCCGTGGGCCCGGCCGCCCCAGCGCCAACGGTGGGCGCGGCATAGCCCGTCGTCCCGGCCGTCCGCGTGGACGGCGTGGCGGTAACACCCGTTCAAACCAGGCACTCGAGCTGGTGCGCTCACAGCCGGGAATCACCATCCCGCAGATCGCCGAGTCGCTCAAGATCGAGCCGAATTACCTGTACCGCGTGATGCCCAAGCTCGTCGAGGACGGGAAGGTCACGCGTGACGGTCAGGGCTGGCACCCGGCTTCAGCCGCCTGACACTCGCCAGCCGCCCGGCCGTCGGCCGGGACGCCGTCGCGATCCTCACCAGCACCGATCGCGACGGCTCCTGTCCTCCGTCGGCCGGCCGGCAGGCGCCGGCCGGCTCACCTCGGAGGGCCAAATGCTCAGATCAGGCCCAGGTCGGCCACGGCCGCGCGCTCGTCACCGAGCTCCTTGACGGTGGCCTCGATGCGGGCCCGGGAGAAGTCATCGAGTTCGAGACCCTCGACGATCGTGTACTCGCCACCGGAGCAGGTGCACGGGTAACCGGAGAAGATCCCCTCCTGTACGCCGTAGCTGCCATCCGAGGGGATGGCCATCGAGACCCAGTCGCCGGCGGGCGTACCGAGCACCCAGTCGTGGACGTGGTCGATCGCGGCGTTGGCCGCCGACGCGGCCGAGGAGGCGCCGCGCGCCTCGATGATCGCCGCCCCGCGCTTCTGCACGGTGGGGATGAAGTCATTCTCGATCCAGCCCTGGTCGCCGATCGTGTCGGCCGCGCTGGCACCCTTCACCTTGGCGTGGAAGACGTCCGGGTACTGAGTGGCCGAATGGTTGCCCCAGATGGTCATGTTGGTGACCTCGTTGATCTGGGCGCCGGTCTTCTTGGCCACCTGCGCGATGGCACGGTTGTGATCCAGCCGCATCATCGCCGTGAAGCGCTCACGCGGGATGTCGGGTGCGTTGCTGGCCGCGATCAGGCAGTTGGTGTTGGCCGGGTTGCCGACGACCAGGACCTTGAGGTCGGAGGCGGCGTGCGCGTTCAGCGCCTGGCCCTGGGGCTTGAAGATGCCACCGTTGGCCTCGAGCAGGTCACCGCGCTCCATGCCCTTGGTGCGCGGGCGCGCACCCACGAGCAGAGCGATGTTGACACCGTCGAAGGCCTGGTTGGGATCGTCGTAGATGTCGACTCCGGCCAGCAGCGGAAACGCGCAGTCGTCGAGCTCCATCGCGGTTCCCTCGGCCGCCTTCACGGCCTGCGGAATCTCGAGCAGCGACAGATGCACCGGCGTGTCGGGACCGAGCAGCTGGCCACTGGCGATGCGGAACAGGATCGCGTATCCGATCTGACCGGCGGCGCCGGTGACGGAAACCTTCACAGGGGTGCTCACTTTGCCTTCCTTCCTGGACGGCGCCAGGACGCGTGGGGCGCGCCGCGGCCGTCATCTCAATTGCGGTTTTCACGCCGCCCGGGCGCGGTTGCTCTCGCTCTCGGGAGGCGGGGTCGCGCCGGGCCCACGGTGGGCGGCACAAGCGACCCTCCTGCCCGCGATGCTATACGGGGGGAGGCGCCGGGGGCCCCGTCCCCCCGAGCCCACCCCAGGCCGGCCGCTCGCCGCGGCGGGCGAGCGTGGCCGGACGGCGGTCAGGCCCCGAGATCAAGCCCGTACACGTCGCCGAGCTTGTGCTTGAGGTAGCGGATGAACGGCCCCACGGCGATCGGTCCCCCAACGGCGCGCTCGAGCAGTTCAGCGGTGGTGAACTTCGAGCCGTGGCGGTGCACCTTCTCCACCAGCCACTCCCGCAGCGGCGCCAGCTCGCCCAAGGCGATCCGCTCATCGAGGTCGGGGATCTCGATGTGCACCCGCTCCCACAGCTGTCCGGCGATCAGGTTGCCCAGCGCATAGGTGGGGAAGTAGCCGATCAGGCCCGCGGACCAGTGAACGTCCTGGAGCACACCATCGGCATCGTCGGTCACCCTGATCCCCAGGAAGTCCTCGACGCGCGCATTCCAGGCCTCCGGGAGGTCGGCCACGGCCAGGCGACCCTCGATCAGCTCCTGCTCGAGCTCGAAGCGCAGCACGATGTGCAGCGCATAGGTGAGCTCGTCTGACTCGACCCGGATGAACGACGGCTGGACCCGGTTGACCGCGCGGTAGAGCGAGTCCGGATCGACACCGTTGACCGCGGCCCCGAAGTGCTCGGCGACGCGCGGCGCCAGGACTGAGCAGAAGGCCCGCCCGCGCCCGACCATGTTCTCCCACAGGCGGCTCTGTGACTCGTGCATGCCGAGTGACTCCCCGGCCCCCAGCGGGGTGCGTTCCAACGCTGGGGGGATCCCGGCCTCATAGAGACCGTGTCCGCACTCGTGCATGGCCCCGTACAGGCCGGCCGGGAAGTAGTGCTCGTCCCAGCGCGTGGTGATGCGGACATCGCCCCGGCCGACCCGGATCGCGAACGGGTGAACGGTGTCATCGAGGCGCCAGCTGCTGGGCTCGAAGCCCATCATGGCCACCGCCTCGGCCACCAGTGACCGCTGCTGCGCGACCGGGAAGTGACCGTGCAGGACGGCGTCGTCGATGCGTCCGGCCTCACCGCTCAGGCGGCCGATCAGCGGCACCAGCTCGTTGCGCAATTCGGCGAACAGGGCGGCCACGGTGCGCGTCCGCATCTGCGGCTCGTAGTCGTCGAGCAGCACGTCATAGGCGCATTCGTAGCCGTCATGGCCGGCATGACATTCGACATAGCGACGGGCCAGCTCGTAATTGCGCTCCAGGCAGGGCGCGAAGGCCTTGAAGTTCGAGGCCTCGCGGGCTGCCACCCACGCCTCCTGACCCATTGACGCCGCGCGCGCCATGTCGGCCGCCAGGTCGGTCGGCACCCGGCGTGCCTTGTCCCACTGCCGCCGCACCAGGCGCACCAGGCAGGCGTTGTCGGAATCCGGCGCCTCGGCGGCTGCCTCGGCCTCGGCGCCCTCGAGCAGACGGCCGGTCTCATCGTCCACGAAGCGCTCGTGGGAGATGCGCTGCAGTGTGGCCAGTGACTCGGCCCGGGCCGGGGCGCCGTTTGGCGGCATCTTGGTCTGCTGATCCCAGTGGGCCAGCGCTGAGACCGACTGCAGGTCGGCCAGCTGCCCCATGCGCCCCCGCAACTGCTCGAGCGAACTGGTCACGCGCCACCCCCGCAGCCAGCGGGCGACAGTAGCTGCCTATGCGACCATTGCTCGATGGCGACGCGCTCACGCTCGATCAAGCTGATGGACCTGTTCGGATTTCGGATCGGGGTCGACGCCAGCTGGTTTCTCATCCTGTTTCTGCTCATCTTTGTGCTCTCCGGGCCGTTCCGCGCCACTCTGCACAGCTCCGACGCGATCGCCTACACGACGACCGTGGTCAGCGTGCTGCTCCTGTTCGCCTCCCTCATAGTGCACGAACTCGGCCACGCCCTGGTCGCGCGCCGCCTCGGGATCGGCGTCAAGCGGATTGATCTGTTCCTGTTTGGCGGGCTGACTCAGATGAGCCGTGACGCCGAGTCCCCCGGGGAGGACTTCAAGATCGCCGTGGCCGGCCCGCTGGCCACATTGGGCGTGATCCTAGTCTGCCTGGGCATCGACGTTGCCCTCGTCGGCACCCATCGGCTCTACCACGCCGTCCTGCTTGAGAGTGACATCAAGATCACCCCGGTGCTGCTGTCCCTGAGCTGGCTGGTGCCGATGAACATCCTGCTGCTGCTGTTCAACATCGTGCCGGCCTTCCCGCTCGACGGCGGCCGTATGGCGCGCTCGCTCGTATGGAAGGTGACCGGCGACAAGGGCAGGGGCACCCGAGCGGCGGCCAAGCTCGGCGAGGGGTTCGCGATCATCCTGGCCGGCATCGGGTTCTGGGGTCTGCTGGCGCTGGGGAGCCTGAGCTGGCTGTGGCTGCTCGCCCTGGCCTACCTGCTCTACCAGTCGGCCCGCGCGGCCATCGTCCAATCGGCCTTCAGCGAGCGCATCGAGGGCGTGCGCGTGGCCGACATCATGGACCACCACCCGGTGGCCATTCCCGAGCAGACCGCGATCCCCCAGGCGCTGGACGAGTACTTCCTGCGCTACGGCTGGGACTGGTTCCCGGTCGTGAGTGACGGTGGCCGTTTTCTGGGGATCGTGCGCCGGGAGCGCGCCCAGGCCTCGGCCGACGCGGGCGAGAACTGGCTGACGGTGGCCTCCGTGATGGACCCCGGAGAGCCGAACGGCTGGCGCGTCGATGCCGAGCAGCCGATCGCCGAGCTGCTCTCCTCAGAGTCCCTGGGCCGGCTCGGAGCCCTGATGGCCGTCGATCGCGACGGCGTACTCCAGGGCGTGGTCACCGTCGAGCAGCTGCGCCGCGCCCTCGCCTCGGCCTTCACCTCGACCAGCGCATCCTGACCACGAGGGACCCGACAGGGCGGCTCATTTATATTGCGAGACGTGCCCTCTCATGACGTCCTCATCATCGGGGCCGGCCTCGCCGGCCAGCGGGCAGCGCTGGCCGCCGCCCAGACCGGCGCCACGGTCGGAATCATCTCCAAGGTCCATCCCGTGCGCTCGCACTCGGTCGCCGCGGCCGGTGGCATCAACGCCGCCCTGAACCCGGAGGACAGCTGGGAGTCCCACGCCTACGACACGGTCAAGGGCTCGGACTACCTCGGGGACCAGGACGCCATCGAGATCATGTGCCGAGAGGCGCCGGACGAGATCCTGTGGCTCGAGCACGCCGGGGTCACGTTCCACCGCAACGAGTCCGGCCACCTGGGCACGCGCGCCTTCGGTGGCGCCTCGGCGGCTCGGACCTATTACGTCGCGGACATCACCGGTCACGCGATCCTGCACGTCCTCTACGAGCAGCTCATGAAGTACTCGGAGCAGATCGACCGCTTTGAGGAGTGGTTCACCACCGATCTGCTCCAGGACGACGAGGGCCGCTGCGTCGGCGCCATCTGCCGCAACCTGCGCAACGGCGCCCTCGAGCTGTTCAACGCCAAGACGGTGATCCTCGCCTCCGGCGGCGCCGGCCAGGCCTACAAGCCCACCACCAACGGCCTGATCGTCACCGGTGACGGGATCGCCCAGGCCTACCGGATCGGCGCCCGTCTGATGGACATGGAGATGATCCAGTACCACCCGACGACACTGGCCGGGAACGGGCTGCTGATCACCGAGGGCGCCCGCGGCGAGGGCGCTTGGCTGCTGAACGCCAAGGGCGAGCGCTTCATGGAGAAATACGCGCCGAACAAGCTCGAGCTGGCCTCGCGCGACGTCGTCTCCCGCGCCGAGCAGACCGAGATCAACGAGGGTCGCGGGTTCCCCGACGGCACGGTGGCGCTCGACATCACCAAGGTGCCCCGGCGCCGCACGCTCGAGGCGCTGCGAGAGATCGTCAACATCGGCCGCGACTTCGCCGGCGTGGACATCACCCGCGAGCCGATCCGGATCCATCCCGGCCAGCACTACATCATGGGCGGGATCAAGACCGATGTCGACGGCCAGACCACCATTCCGGGGCTGTACGCCGCCGGCGAGGTGGCCTGCGTGTCGGTCCATGGCGGCAACCGCCTGGGAGCCAACTCGCTGCTGGACACGCTGATCTTCGGCCGCCGGTCGGGTGAGCACGCCGCCAAGCTGGCCCTGCAGCGCTCGATGCCGAGCTCGTCGCTCAGCCGCGTGGATGACACGGCGGCCCACATCAGGGCGATCATCGACCGTCCCGAGGGCGGTCGCCGCGTGGCCTCGATCAAGGATGAGCTCGGGGAGACGATGAACCGTTACGTCGCCGTGTTCCGCGACGAGGACGGCCTCCAGAAGGCCCACGAGGTCGTGCGCCGTCTCAAGGAGGAGGCGCCGAAGGCCAACATCGACGACCGGGGCGCGGTCTTCAACCAGGACGTGATCGGCGCCATCGAGCTCGGCTACATGCTCGATGTGGCCGAGGCGATCGTCGTCGCCGCGCTGGAACGCAAGGAGTCCCGCGGAGCCCAGTTCCGCACCGACTTTCCCGAGCGCAAGGATGAGGAGTGGCTCAAGCACATTGACATCTCCGCCAACGGCGGTGACGTGCCCAAGGTCAGCTACAGCCCGGTGACGATCACCAAGTGGGAGCCCCAGGAAAGGACGTACTAGCAGTGTTCCAGTTCGGGGATGCGCAGACACCGAGAGGATCCACCGGGGGATGCCGGGGGAGGACGCAGGAGCCGACGCGCAGCAGCGCTGCGCGAGGCGACGAGGACGATGCCCGGCGCCACCGGAGGGTCCTCGAATGTCAAGCCATTCCCGGATTGGAGCACGATGGCTGAGTACACGCTGAAGATCCGCCGTTTCGACCCCCAGTCGGGTGACGCCGCCTACTGGGACGAGCATCAGGTCGAGCTCGAGCCGAGCAACTCCGTGCTGGACGCGATCCTCAAGGTCCGCGACGAGGTCGACGGATCGGTCGGGATCCGCTGCTCCTGTCAGCAGGCGATCTGCGGGTCCTGCGGCGTGCGCATGAACGGCAAGCCGGGACTGGCCTGCAACACCCATCTGGACGAGGCGGCCGCCCGGACCCACGGCACGGGCTGGAACCCGGACGCTGAGACCAATGGAGACCGCACCCCGCCGAACGTGATCACGGTCGAGCCGATGGGCAACATGCCCGTGATCCGCGACCTGATCGTGGACATGGATGCGGTGCACTGGAAGAAGATCCAGCGCGTCACCCCGTTCCTGATCAATAAGGAGCCGGTGCCCGAGCGCGAGTACATCGTCCCCCACGAGAACATGGTCGACGTCACCCAGACGATGGCCTGCATCCAGTGCGGCGCGTGCGTGTCCGACTGTCTGTCGATGGAGATCGATCCGCTGTTCGTCGGTCCCGCGGCGCTGGCCAAGGCCTACCGGTTCGTCGGCGATCCACGGGACGCCGAGCACTACCAGCGGCTCAACGACCTGTCCCAGGACGAGCACGGGATCTACGACTGCACCCACTGCTTCAACTGCATCGACGCCTGCCCCAAGGGCGTGGAGCCGATGAGCCAGATCATGCGCCTGCGCCGCAAGGCGGGCTCGGACCACAAGATCGTCGATGACAACAACGGTCACCGTCATGAGGAGGCCTTCGCGACGCTGGTCCGCGACTTCGGGCTGCTCAACGAGGCCGAGCTGCTGCCCCGCAGCTACGGCGGCAACTCGTGGTTCGCCAAGTTCCACCCCGCGGCCGGCAAGGAGCTGCTGTCGTCGCTGTCGACCGTCATCACGGGGGTGATGCGCGGCAAGATGAGCCCCAAGATCGCACTGTTCGGCCATAAGCTGCCCAAGCGCGACCTGGAGTCCCTGGACCGCATCTACAAGACCGTCGAGGGCCGTGAGGAGCGGGACGAGCTGAACCTCTACGTCAGCGGCTACGAGGACGAGCCGGACAGCGCCGATACGTCCGACTCGAGCGCCGCGGCCCAGGCCACCGACCCCCATGCCGAGGGCCAGGGCCAGGAGCCGGCCGCCGAGGCCGCCGGCGCCGATAAGTCGCCCACCTTCCCCGGACCCGGGCAGGGAGCCGACAAGTCGCCCACCTTCCCCGGACCCGGGCAGGGAGCCGACAAGTCGCCCACCTTCCCGGCGCCCGGAGAGGAATCCTCGGGCTCCTCGAGCGAAAGCGAGAACTGATGAAGGTTGCTTACTGGCCCGGCTGCGTCAGCCGCGGGTTCACGCCTGAGCTGCACGGCTCGATGGCCAAGGTCGCTCCGCTGCTCGACATCGAGCTGATCGAGCTCGACCGCGCGGCGTGCTGCGGCGCCGGTGTGATCGCCGAACACAATCAGGAACTGGCCGACACGCTGAACGCGCGCACGTTCGCCCTCGCGCAGCGCACCGACGGCGAGCTGATGATGAACATCTGCTCGACCTGCCAGGGCGCCCAGTCCGAGTGCCAGCAGCGCCTGGACGCCAACACCGAGTACCGCGAGCGGATCAACGCCAACCTGTCCGAGGACGGCCTGTCGTACGAGAAGGGCCTGACCAACAAGAACTTCCTGTGGTACCTCGTGGAGGAGCTGGGCCTGGACGCGCTGAAGGCCAGGGTCAAGCGGCCGCTCACCGACCTCAAGGTGGGCCCGTTCTACGGCTGTTACATCGTGCGCCCCGTCGACCGCCTCGGCGTCGATGAGGAGCATCCGCGCGACCGCTACATGCACATGGTGATCGAGGCGCTGGGCGGCACCGTGATCGACTACGCGGGCGTCTACAAGTGCTGCGGCTTCCCGATCATCACCATGAACAAGGACGCCTCGCTGAAGATGGCCGGGCGTCACCTCGGCGACGCGATCGACGCCGAGGCCGACTGCCTCGTGGTGCCGTGTCCGCTGTGCCATCTGAACCTCGACCTCCAGCAGCCGGCCGCCGCGCGTGCCGTAGGCCGCGAACTCGGACTCCCGGTCCTTCATCTCCCGCAGATGGTCGGCCTGGCCCTCGGCCTCGAGCCGAAGGAGCTCGGCATGTCGAAGCACGTGGTCAAGCCGACCTCGGTGATCGACTGGACGAGCTCGGTGGTGGCCGCCACCGGCGCTGCCGCCTGAGGCTCGTCCCCGGCGACCGGGCCGGGGTCGCCGAACGGCGGCCACCCAACGGAGGCCGCCATGGTTTCACTGCGCTATTGGCAGAAAAGTCGGGGCGGGTCACCGTAGATCCGGCCCGCGGGGCGGCCCGGCCGGATTCCTACCAGGGCTGGCCGTAGCGCTCGCCGAACGCGAACTCGCCGACCGGCCTGCGCGAGAGGCGGCTGGGCCACGGGTCCTCGCGGTGACCGGTCGCGATGTGGCCGGCGATCGCCACCCCGTCGGGAATCGCCAGCAGCTCCCGCACCTGAGGCTCGGCGGGCACCAGCAGCGTGGTGAACGCGGCCCCCAGACCCTCGCGGCGAAGCCCGAGCAGCACGTTCTGCACGAACGGGTACACCGAGGCCCCGCCGACGATGCTCGGCCGGTCGAGCTCGGCGTCGGTGATGGCCAGCGCGGCCAGCTCGACGCACACGACCAGGTGCACGGGCACCTCGTCGAAGTGGTGGGCGTAATCGTCGGCGGCCTGAAGCGAGCGCAGCCGGGCCGGCGAGAGGCCGCTGTCGGGACCCGCCCGCAGAGCGGCCCGGCCACCGGTCCGCTCCATGTAGCGATCCCACGGGTCGGCGTAGAGCTCGCGCAGCTGCCGGCGCCGTTCCCGGTCGGTGATGACCACCACGCGCCACCCCTGGCGGTTGCCGCCGCTGGGGGCAAAGCGAGCGTTCTCGAGCACGCGCTCGAGCACCTCGTGCGACACCGGGTCGGGTGTGAAGCGCCGGGTCGACGGCGCGCAGCGCATGACCTCGTAGAGGTCGTCAGGCAACGGGAGAACCCGCCCGATCGGCGACCAGCAGCTCGGCGATCTGCACCGCGTTGGTGGCCGCGCCCTTGCGCAGGTTGTCGGACACGACCCACATCGAGAACGCCCGCGGATGCGACTCATCGCGCCGGATGCGACCCACGAAAACCTCGTCCCGGCCCTCGGCGCGCAGCGGGCTGGGTACGTCCTCCAGGATCAGCCCGGGCGCCGCGCTGAGCAGCTGCCGGATCCGATCGGGGGTGATCGGCTCCCGCGTCTGGACGTTGACCGACTCCGAGTGGCTGACCCGCACCGGCACCCGGACGCAGGTGACGGCGATGCCGATCTCCTGATCCTCGAGGATCTTGCGCGTCTCGAACATCATCTTGCGCTCCTCGTCGGTGTGATCGTCTCCGTCCGCGAACGACCCCGCGGCGCCGATCACGTTGAAGGCGATGTGGTCGGGGTAGACGCGGGGCTCGGGCAGCGGCTCGCCGGCCAGGGACGCGCGAACCTGCTCATCGAGCTCGCACAGCGCCTTCTGCCCCGTGCCGGACACCGACTGGTAGGTGGAGACGATCAGGCGCTCGATCCCCACCTCACGGTGGATCGGGGCCAGCGCGACCATCAGCTGCATCGTCGAGCAGTTGGGATTGGCGATCAGACCGCGGTGCTCCTTCAGGGCGTGCGGGTTGACCTCGGAGACGACCAGCGGCACGTCGGGATCGCGCCGGAAGGCGGACGAGTTGTCGATCACCGCCGCGCCCCGCTCGGCGAACCTCGGCGCCCATCGGCGTGAGGTTCCGGCCCCGGCCGAGAACAGGGCGATGTCGAAGCCGTCGAGGTCGGCGTTCTCGTCCAGCAGCTGGACGGTGCGCCCGTCGATCTCGGTCCCAGCCGAGCGCGCGGAGGCGAACAGCACCAGCTCGTCAGCCGGAAACGAGCGCTCGCGCAGCAGCTCGAGCATCGTCCGGCCGACCGCGCCGGTGGCGCCCACGACGGCCACGCGCCTGCCGCCCGCTCGGCGTCCAGCCTCGCCGTTCTGGGCGGCGCGCGTGTCATCCAGCTGGGTCATCGGGGGCCCTGCTCGAGCTGGATCGCGTCGGCACCGAGATCGAACGCGGTGTGCAGGGCCTGGACGGCCTGGGGCACGTCGGCGGCCCGGATGACGCAGGAGATCTTGATCGGGGAGGTGGAGATCATCTCGATGTTGATGCCCTCCTCAGCCAGGGTCGAGAACACCTTGGCCGCCACGCCGGGATGCGAGCGCATGCCGGCGCCGACGATCGAAACCTTTCCCATCTCGCGATCGGTCTCGATCTGCTTGATGCCGAGCGTCGCCCGCACCGGCTCGAGCGCCTCCTCAGCGGCGCGCAGATCCTCGGTGCCGATCGTGAACGAGACCTCGGCCTCGCGCCCCTCCTCACGCGGCTCGTTCTGGATGATCGTGTCCACGTTGCAGTTGGCCTCGGCCAGGGCGGTGAAGATCGAGGCGGCAGCGCCCGGGCGGTCGGGCACGCCGATCAGGGTGATCCTGGCCTCATCATTGGAGTGGGTGACGGCGGTGATGAGCGGGTGTTCCATGGTCTCGTCCTCTCCGAGCACAAAGGTACCGGGGCCGGGATCGAAGCTTGAGCGACAGTGGATTCGCACGCCATGCGTACGGGCGTACTCGACCGAGCGCAGCTGGAGCACCTTGGCACCCGAGGCAGCCATCTCGAGCATCTCCTCAAAGCTGACCTGGGGCAGCTTGCGAGCGCTGGGGACGATTCGCGGATCGGCGCTGAACACCCCGGCCACGTCGGTGTAGATCTCGCAGACCTCGGCGCCCAGGGCGGCGGCCACGGCCACGGCCGTGGTGTCCGATCCGCCGCGGCCGAGCGTGGTCACGTCGCGGCTGGTGGAGACGCCCTGAAAGCCGGCCACGAGCACGATCAACTCCTCGGCCAACGCTTCCTCTATTCGCTTCGCTCGCACGTCGAGGATGCGGGCCCGTGTGTGCGAGGTGTCGGTGACGATCCCGGCCTGGGATCCCGTCAGCGAGATCGCCCGGTGTCCGAGGTCGTTGATGGCCATCGCGCACAGGGCGCAGGAGATCCGCTCCCCGGTCGACAGGAGCATGTCCATCTCGCGCCGGTCCGGGTAGGGCGAGACCTCCTCGGCCATCTCGATCAGCTCGTCGGTGGTCTTGCCGCGGGCCGAGAGCACAGCCACCACCCGCTTGCCCGACTCGCGCTGGGCGACGATCCGCGCCGCGGCGCGCTTGATCCTCTCGGCGTCGGCCACGGAGGTGCCGCCGAACTTCATCACCACGGTCTCACGCCTGGCAGCCAGTCGGCTTCCAGCCTCGTTCGATGAGGCGCTGCGTGAGTCGTCCGGCGGCACGGCGGTGAAGGTTATGAGGTCAGAGGGCGCGACGGCCGGACAGAGCCCGGCCCAGGGTCAGCTCGTCCGCGTACTCGAGATCCGCGCCCACCGGGAGACCGCTGGCCAGCCGGGTCACCGACAGCTCGGGCAGGCGCTGGCGGAGCCCGTCGGCGATGTGCAGGGCGGTCGCCTCTCCGGTCGTCGTCGGGTTGGTGGCGATCACCACCTCGCGCACGTGATCGGCCTCCGCGCGGGCGTACAGCTCGGCGATCTTCAGATCCTCAGGATCAACGCCGTCGATCGGGGACAGCGCGCCACCGAGCACGTGGTAGCGGCCGGCGAACTCATGCGTGCGCTCGATCGAGATCACGTCGTAGGGCTCCTCGACCACGCAGATCAGCTCCGGGTCGCGGCGCTCATCGGTGCAGATCCGGCAGCGGGGTCCGTCGGCCAGGTTGAAGCACACCTCACACAGTCCGATCCGCGCCTTGACCTCACGGATCGCGTCGGCCAGGGCCCCGGCTTCCTCATCGCTGGCGCGGAGCAGATGGAAGGTCAGCCGCTGGGCGGTGCGGCCGCCGACGCCAGGGAGCTTCGAGAGCTCGGTGATGAGCCGCTGGACGGGAGGTGCGTACATGCTGAGCCGGTCTGGGCCGAAGTGGAGATCGCCCGCCTACATGCCGGGCAGGCCGAGACCTCCGCCAAGCCCGCCGGTGATCCCGCCCATCTTGGCCGCGGCCAGGTCCTGGGAGGCACGCAGGGCCTCGTTGACGGCGGCCAGCACCATGTCCTGCAGAAGCTCCACGTCGTCGGGATCGACGGCCTGGGGGTCGATCTTGATCGACTTGAGAACCTGATCCCCGGTCACCTGCACGGTGACCATGCCGCCTCCGGCCGAGGCGTCGACGACCTCATCCTTGAGCGACTCCTGGGCGGCCATCATGTCGGCCTGCATCTTCTGGGCCTGCTTGAGCAGCTGCTGCATATTGGGCTGGGGCATGGCTAAGCCTCTTCCTGATCGGGATCGTCGTCCAGCACTTCCTCGGCGTCGAACTCCTCCATGAACCGTTGCACCAGTTCCTCACCGCTGAGCTCGGCGCCATTCTCGACCGTGACCGGGGCGTCATCGCGCAGCTCGTAGCGCAGCGTCAGCCTGGCGCCGGTAACCGAGCGCACCGCGTCGGCGGCGGCCCGGCGGTAGTCGTCCTGCTCCGCCTTGCGCTTGAAGAACGCGGCCCCGGCGGGAAACGCGAGGGTCAGCGCCTGATCGTTGAGCGTCACCGGCCGGGCGGTCTCGAGCGTCGCCGCCAGCATCGCGTTCTCCTGGCGAACGAACTCGACCACCGCCGGCCAGGAGGAGACCAGCGTGCCGAGCTCAGCCTGTCCCGGCTGGGCGGGGGCCGGCTCGACGGGCGCGGACGGCACCGGGGCGCCAGCTGACGGCTGGGCGCGCGCGGCCTCGGTGGCTGGGGCGGTGCGAGATACCACCGGTTCGGGGCGCTCGGCGCGCCGCACCTGGGGTGACGGCGGCTCCGGAGCGGCGGGCGGCGCGGGGGACGCCGGGGCGGGCGGGGCCGGGACGGCCGCGGCGGGTGGCGCAGGCCGGGCGGCCTGACCCCCGGCCCGGAGCGCATCCTCGAGCCGCTCGATTCGAGCCAGCAGCGCCGCCGTCGACGGGTCGACCTCGGGCGAGGCGGCCTTGATCAGCACCAGCTCGAGCTGTATCCGCGACTGGGCGCCGTTGGCGGTCGCTTCGAGCGCGCCGGCGACCAGGTCGAGCAGCCGGACGACGTCGGTGGCGGGCAGCGCCTGGGCCTGGGCCAGCAGACGCGCATCGCGCTCGGGCGTGATGCGCAGCTCCTCGGGTACTTCCTGGAGCAACTGGACGGCCATCAGCTCGCGCCCGTGAATCTCCAGATCGCGGAGGATCTGACCCGGGTCACGGCCGGTGTCGGTGAGACGGGCGGCCGTGCGCAGGGCCTGGGCAGGATCACGAGCCTGGATGGCGTCAACGGCGTCGAACAGCTGCTCGGCGTCGGCCACGCCGAGCACGGCGAGCACGTCGGCGGCCCTGATCGGCTCAGCTCCGGCGTAGGTGACGAGCTGCTCGAGGGTGCCCAGGGCGTCGCGGAAGCTGCCGGTGGCATGGCGAGCGATGAGCGCCACCGCTCCGGGCTCGATGTCGATCTGCTCGCTGGCCGACACCCGGCTCAGCACCCGGGCCACCTGCTCGACCGTGGGCCGGCCGAAATCGAAACGGTGGCAGCGGTCGACGACGGTGGGCAGCACCTTCTGGGCCTCAGTCGTGGCCAGGACGAAGATCGTGCGGGGCGGTGGCTCCTCAAGCGTCTTCAGGAAGGCGTTCCAGGCCTGGGAGGAGAGCATGTGGGCCTCGTCCAGGATGTAGACCTTGTGGCGGCCGGAGACCGGCGAGTAGGCCACCTTCTCGCGCAGATCCCGGATGTCATCGACCGAGTTGTTGGAGGCCGCATCCATCTCGATCACGTCCAGCGAGGTGGCGTTGGCGATCGACACACACGAGTCGCACACGCCGCAGGGCTCGACGGTCGGGCCCCGTTCGCAGTTCAGACAGGCGGCGAGGATCTTGGCCGTGCTCGTCTTACCGGTTCCCCGGGAACCCACGAACAGGTAGGCGTGATGGACCTTGTCCTGCCGCACGGCGTTGGACAGCGTGCGCACGATCTGCTCCTGACCGACGACGTCGGCGAAGCTGCGCGGGCGGTGGCGGCGGTAGAGCGAGGGACCGGCGGACACGGGATCACCGAGTCTAGAGCCGGGGCGGCCGGAATTCCGGCCCGCGCTCGGGACCCCCTCCCCACCTCAAGCGGGGAAAGTGACCGTGCACCCTCTGTCGAAGCTGTACCCGAGGCGCGGCCGTCGTGTGGGGACTCCGGTCCGGCACTCCCGCAGCGCCTGAAGCGAACCGCTTAAGGCTGCTTCCTTCCGGACCTGACCTGGTTCACGGGGCTCCACCGCTGTAGGACCAAACCATCACCGCCCCCCACGGGGCGCAGACCTCGAGCCGTCGCCCCTCGAGAGGGAATTCAGCCCCGCTAGAGCGGATTGCGGGTACAGGGCACCGCTAGCACCCCACCTAGCACGGTCACTGATGATCCTAGTCGGTTTCGGCCCGTTTGCCAGGGTCCGTGCAGGCTTGCCTGCCCCACACCCGAGCCGTGTATCTTCCGGCACCTATGTCAGTGGGCGTGATTGGTTTGGGGTACGTGGGGTTGCCGCTGGCGGTGGCCTTCGCGGAGGCGGGGGAATCCGTCGTCGCGGTCGACGTCGACGAGAGCAAGATCAACTCGATCGAGGCCGGCGACTCCTACATCGAGGACATCAGCTCCGAGCGGCTGCGGGCCGCCCTGCCCAACATCGAGGCCTGGAGCCACTTCGCCCCCCTGGCTCGCGCCGACGCCGTGCTGATCTGCGTGCCGACGCCGCTGACGCCGAACCGGGAGCCGGATCTCGGGCCGTTGATCGCCGCCGGCACGGCGCTCGGCAACGTCGTCCAGCGCGGTCAGCTGGTCGTGCTCGAGTCCACGACCTACCCGGGGACGACCCGCGAGCAGCTGGTGCCCCTGCTCGAGCACCGCGGCCTGCGCGTGGGCGCGGGCCTGAACGTCGCCTTCTCGCCCGAGCGCGTCGACCCGGGGCGCACCGACTACACGATGCGCAACACGCCGAAGGTGGTCGGCGGGATGACCGCCGAGTGCACCGACCGCGCGGCCGAGCTGTACGGGAAGGTCTGTGACGAGGTGATCCGCGTCTCCTCCCCGGAGGCGGCGGAGATGTCCAAGCTGCTCGAGAACATCTTCCGCTCGGTCAACATCGCCCTGGTCAACGAGCTGGCCATGCTGTCCGAGCGCATGGGCCTGGACATCTGGGAGGTGATCGACGCCGCGGCCACCAAGCCCTACGGCTTCATGCGTTTCGAGCCCGGCCCGGGGATGGGCGGTCACTGCCTGCCCGTCGATCCGTTCTACCTGGCCTGGCGCGCGCGTGAGTTCCACATGTCGACCGAGTTCATCGAGCTGGCCGGCAAGATCAACCAGCAGATGCCGTATTACGTCGTGGAGCGGATCGAGCGCGCACTGAACGAGGTCAGCAAGCCCGTCCGCGGATCCCGCATCGGGCTGCTCGGTGTCAGCTACAAGGGCGGTGTGGGCGACGTCCGCGAATCCCCGGCGCTGCGCATCATCGAGGTGCTGGCCGACCGCGGCGCGGTGCTGTCCTACCACGATCCGTACGTCCCGGTGGTGCCCGAGCATGGCCTCCAGAGCTCCCCCCTGTCCGAGGTCATGGACGCCGATGCAGTGGTGCTGGTGACCGCCCATCCGGACATGGATTACGTGGCCCTGGCCGAGTCCGCCAAGCTGTTCGTGGACCTGCGCGGCAAGACCCGCGGGCTGCGAATCGAGGATCTCGTCCGTCTGTAGCGGTCGCCGGCCCGCGCCGGCGCTCATGACCGCGGCCCCGGACAGCCGCCGCGTAGAATCCCCCGCCGTAGGGCGCGTAGCTCAGTGGGAGAGCGCTCGCTTCACACGCGAGAGGTCGCTGGTTCGAAACCAGCCGTGCCCATCAGATAGCGACGAACCGTCCTAGCGCCAGGGGCCTGCCCAGGGGTAGGGTGTTGCTCGGATTGAGCGCGAGGAGCATGGATGGACTGTCCGGCGTGTCAGGCTGACAACTACGAGGGCTCGAAGTTCTGCAAGGAGTGCGGCACCGCGCTGGCGTTGCGGTGTCCATCTTGCGGTGCTGGCCACGAGCCGCGACAGCGGTTCTGCAGCGAGTGCGGGACGGCGCTGGCGGTAGCCTCTGCGGCCGCCGGAGCCTCGGCGTTGTCGGGGGTCCAGGCGTCGGTGTCTGAGCGGCGTTTGGTGTCGGTCTTGTTCGCGGATCTCGTTGGGTTCACATCGCTGTCTGAACACCGAGACCCGGAGGCGGTGCGGGAGCTCCTGAGCGTTTATTTCGATCGGTGCCGAACGCTGATCGCTCGGTACGGCGGGACGGTGGAGAAGTTCATCGGGGACGCAGTGATGGCTGTGTGGGGCACGCCCGTCGCCCGCGAGGATGATCCCGAACGGGCCGTGCGGGCGGCGCTGGGCTTGACGGCATTGGTTGCGGCTTTGGGTGCTGAGGAGGGAATGCCGCAGTTGCGTGTTCGAGTGGGTGTTTTGACGGGCAGCGCGGCGGTCGAGATCGGCGCGGAGGGTGAGGGGATGGTGATCGGTGACAGCGTGAACACGGCCTCGAGGTTGCAGTCGATCGCGGCTCCGGGGACGGTGCTGGTGGATGATGTGACGCGGCGCGCGTCGGAGGCGGCGATCGCGTATGACGATGCGGGCACGCATCAGCTGAAGGGGCGCGAGGCGCCGGTGAGTGCGTGGACGGCGCTCAGGGTGGTGGCGGGGGCGGGCGGCGCGAAGCGCAGCGTGGGACTCGAAGCGCCGCTGGTGGGGCGTGACCGCGAGCTGGCGTTGATGATCGAGTCGTTTGACGCGAGCGAGCGTGAGGGCCGCGCTCGGATGATCGCGGTGGTCGGCGAGGCCGGCAGCGGCAAGTCGAGGTTGTTGTGGGAGTTCGAGAAGTACACCGACGGGATCGAACGGACAGTCCGATGGCACAGCGGACGTTGCCTCTCCTACGGTGAAGGTGTCGCATACTGGGCGCTGGCCGAGATGATCCGGGCGCGCGCTGGCATCATCGAGGAAGAGGCTCCTGCGACGGCCCGGCAGAAGCTTCGGGCCACGGTCGAATCGCACATGCGCGATGAGCGCGAGCGTCGGTTGGTCGAGCCGCGGTTGGCTCATCTGCTCGGGCTGGAGCAGCGGACGGCCGTTGATCGCGGCGATTTGTTCTCTGGTTGGCGTTTGTTCTTTGAGCGGCTCGCGGAGGAACAGCCGGTGGTGTTGGCGTTTGAGGATCTGCAATGGGCCGACAGCGGCCTGTTGGACTTCATCGACTATCTGCTGGAGTGGTCGGCGGAGTTCCCGCTCTTCATCCTCGCGCTCGGACGGCCTGAGCTGCTCAACGCGCGCCCCGGATGGACGGCCTCGATCACGCTCGAGCCGCTCGGTGACGGCGCGATGGGTGAGTTGCTGGTGGGATTAGTGCCGGGCTTGCCGGACGAGCTCGTGAGCAAGATCCAGGCCCGGGCTGACGGATCGCCGTTGTATGCAGTCGAGACGGTGCGGATGCTGCTCGATCGCGGGCTGCTGGCGCAGCAGGGCAGCCGTTATCTCGTGACGGGCGAGGTCGGCGAGTTGGAGGTGCCTGAGACATTGCATTCGCTCGCTGCCGCACGGCTTGACGGTTTGACGGCAGCGGAGCGTTCGGTGTTGCAGGACGCCGCGGTGTATGGCACCTCGTTCACGCCGGGCGGCGTGGCGGCGCTCGGCAACCGCAGCGAGGACGAGGTCCGCCGCATCCTCCAGGAGCTGGTCAGCAAGCAGCTCGTTGCGTTTAACGACGACCGACTGTCAGCGGAGCGCGGACAGTTTCACTTCCTGCAAGGCCTGTTGCGGACCACCGCGTATGGAACGTTGTCGCGCCGTGATCGTAAGAGCCGACACCTCGCGGTCGCGAGACATCTGCAGGAGGTGTGGGGCGACGAAGCTCCCGAGCTTGCCGAGGTGCTCGCCGCGCACTTCCTCGACGCCGCCGATGCGGAGCCGGATGCGGTGGACGCGCCACAGATACGGGCGATCGCGTGCGAGACGTTGGCGGACGCTGGTGAGCGGGCGCTGTCGCTCGCGCTCGGGCCTGAGGCGCAGCGCGCATTCGAACACGCCGCCGAATTGGCCGAGCACGACAGCACTCGTGCGACGCTGCTCCACAAAGCCGGGCACGCGGCCCATATGAACGCGGACGTGGTGGCTGCCTGTGAGCGGTTCGAGCGGGCGGTCGCGCTGTTCGAGTCGCTAGGGGATCGCGAGGCGGCGTCACGCTCACTCGCAGCGCTTGCCGAGTCCCTGCTCGTAGATGACCGTCTCGACGAGGCGACCGAGGTCAGCCGGCGGGCGGTCGCCGGCCTCGCTGACGACAGTGCCGAGAAGGCGGCGGCGCTCGCCGCGCTCTCGTACAAGCTCCTTTACCACGGTGATTCGATCGAGGCCGAGGAGATGGCAACTGCCGCGCTCACGATCGCCGAACCGCTGCAGGATTCGGGGACGATCGTCGAGGCGTTCGGTAGCTTGTCGCTGGTCCGAAGGAGATATCAGGGACGCTTGGAGGAGGGGATCGCACTTCTTCAGCGAGGCCTTGAGCTCGCGCTCAAGCACGAGTTCACCGACAAGGCGCTTCGCGACTACAACAGTCTCGCTGATTTGTCGTTGCAGCTGGACCGGTTCGCCGAAGCCGTCGCGATCGCCGAGCCTGGCCTCACGCTCGCCATGGAACGCGGCAACAGGCGATGGGAGCAGATGCTGAGCCTGAACATCGCCACCGCCAAGGTCGCCATGGGCGACTGGGACAGGCTCCCTGAGCTGACCGACGGCGGGCTGCTTGCACTCACCGGGATCACACGGATCGGGTACCTGCCGGCGCTCGCCCGCGTCAACGCAGCACGCGGCGACATCGACGCGCTCGAGCAGATCCTGACACTCGCGGGCGAACATGCGGGAACCAGCAACCTCGAGTACGCCGCGACCCCGGCCGTCGCCAGCGCGATTGCCTTGCGCGCGCTCGGCCGCGACGCCGAGGCGCTTCAGACGGCGCTGCCGATCGCGACCGGCCCACCCGAGATCCTCAACGAGGACCGACGCGAAGCGTATCTCGAGGCCGGTCTCGCGGCCGCGGCTCTCGGCGACGACGCCACCCTCGAGCGGCTGATCGCGTTCGTTGCCGACCTACCGCCGGTGATGCGCACACCCTTACTGCGCGCCGGCGCATTGAGATTCGCCGGCCTCCTCGCCGAACGACAAAACGACCCTGGGACAGCAGCCGAACATCTCGAGGAAGCGACACGCGCGCTCCGCGCAATCAACGCGCCCTTTGTGCTCGCACAAGTCCTGCTCGAACACGCCGAGTTGCTGCACACTGACGGGCGAGACGAGGCGGCCGCGCCGCTGCTAGCCGAAGCGACGGAGATTTTCACCCGGCTGAGCGCTACCCCCTACCTCCAACGCGCCCAGGCGATTGCAGCGGGCGTGCCGACGTAAGGGAAGTGGCACAAGTCCGGTTCTTGTGCCGCTATCCGCACAGATCCGCGCACATCCAGGCACATCCGATCGCGGACGAACGAGCCGTGATCCCCCGCGTAGCCTGTGTTTCCGCGCGAACTGGCGGATCAGCCCAATCGCTTCACACGCGAGAGGTCGGTGGTTCGAAACCACCCGTGCCCATAGGCAAGTCCTGGCAAATCGGTGCGGCGCGAGAGCTTGCTGGGTCGCGGGTGAAGGACTGGCGGCGAGGTGGATCGCCTCCCCGATCGTCGGGTACGGGTTCCAGCTGGCCGCGAGCTGATCGATGGTCAGCCCGGCTTCGATCGCGTAGACGCCGGCGAGGATCGCGTCGCACCGCGGTGAGCGCAGCGCCCTCGAGCACCACGATCCCCTCAGGAAAAGACGAGCAGGGCCGTTGCCCCGGCGCAGTGCACACACCGCGGTAGGGTCTAGACGGTGTCCTCGCCAGGCTCTCTGATGCCGTGCATCAGAGATTGGATCCCCAAGGGCCTAAGAGCGATTCTGCTGACGGATCGCTCTCGCGCTGTGCCACGAATGCTCGTTGAAGCTGGCCCGGTCGGCGGCGCCGATTCACGCCGTCACCGACATTGCCAGCCAGCGACCCATCACGCGCCGCTTCAGCGGCAGGTCGGCGAATCTCTATGCGTCGTCTTGGGTCAAACTCGACCCACCACCCCTTCAGGCTCTTGAGTACAGCGATACCCCCGCATCCGGCCGTGATCGTGCTCGACGTCAACGAGACGCTGTCCGACATGGAACCGCTGAGCTCGCGGTTCGACGCGGTCGGTGCTCCCCGTCATCTGCGTGCGACGTGGTTCGCGAGCGCGTTACGTGACGGGTTCGCGCTGACGGCCGCGGGCGCGTACGCGGACTTCGGGCGGGTCGCCCACTCGGCGCTGACGTCGATCCTCTCACGCGAGCCGGGGCTGAACGGCGACCCCGGCGACGCCGCGCGGTTCATCCTCGCCGGCATGCAGGAGCTGTCGCTGCATCCCGACGTCCGCCCCGGGCTCGAGCGGCTCCACGCACGGGGCGTCCGGCTCGTGGCGCTGACGAACGGGCCCGCCAGCAGCGCGCGAGGACTGCTCGAGCGCGGCGGCATCGCCCCGCTCCTCGAGGATTGCCTGTCGGTCGAGGACGTGCGTCGCTGGAAGCCCGCACCGGAGCCGTACCGCTACGCCGCCGAGCGCTGCGGCGTCGCGGCCGGGCAGATGATGCTCGTGGCCGTGCACCCGTGGGACGTCGACGGCGCCAAGCGCGCCGGCCTGGCGTCCGCATGGATCAACCGCGAGGACGTGCCCTACCCGGAGCCGCTGCAGCCCGCTGATCTGATCTGCCGCGACTTCGTCGAGCTGGCGGAGATGCTGTCTCGTTGAGGGGCATCGCTCACGGTCAGCTCGCTGTGATCTGGGATCGGGGGCCGGATGACTCGGGGTCCGGCGCCTCCCGCAATGAAGCGCTCGCCGCGGCCGGTGGGGCGACGACCACTCGCCAGCGCCCCTCCCGGCGCAGACGCTCCGTCACGTCGCGCGAGAACCGGATGCGAGCCCGGCCCCGGCGCCGGCAGGGCAGCACGATCAGGTCGGCTCCACTCCGCCGGGCAGCGTCTGAGATCGCCTTTGTCCGTGGGCCACGAGCGACGTCGTAGGCAACCGCCGAAGACGGGCCGACGAGTCTCGCCGCCTCGATGAGCTCCTCGTTGGCGATCTCGCCGAGTTCATGGTTCCAGATCACAGCGCTCTGGCGACATCGTGCGCAGCCGACGTCGACGCGCTCGTGGGGCACTACGGCGATCACGGTCAGTGGTGCGCCCGCGGCGCGCGCGATGCCGAGGGCGTGTGCCAGCGCGGCCCGCCCGTCGGCCGAGGCCTCGTAGGTGACGAGCACGTGCCGCGGGTGGCGAACGGTCGCCTGCGGCGCAGGCTCTGGCTCGATCGGGGCCATCACCGCCCTCCTGGGGTCGGGATCGTCCCCTGATCAGCTGCGGCCGACAGGACCTCCTGGAGCACCGCGGCGATCGTCGCGGGCTCCTCGATCTGAGGGTAGTGGCCTAGGCCGGCAAGCTCCCGCACTGGCGCCGTCGGGCGCAGCTCGCGCAGGCCGTCGAGCACGTTGGGGGTCGCAACCGGGTCGCGCATCCCCCACGCGAACTGCATAGGCCCCGGCCAGTCACGGATCGCGCCGTGCCAGCGCGGCGCGTACGTCAGGCGCTCGTCGACGTAGTGGATCAGCCGGTGGGCGCGGTGAGCTCCGCCAGCGCGGCGCCACAGCGTCCACTGGTCCTCGGCCTCCGCGGCCGTCAGCGGGTGGACTTCCGAGAACAGGCGCCCGAACTGCGAGACGAACAGAGACCTGTTGCTCAGCCGGGCCGCGAGCGGACCGAGCGGCGAGCGCAGCGCCTGCTGCGCCCAGGTCAGCGACGCGCGCTCGACGATCATCCCGCCGTTGAGCAGCAGCACGCCCCCGACATCGAACCCGAGCGTCCCTTCGAGATCGCGAGCCAGCAGCTCGGTCGCGACCGAGGTTCCCATGTCGTGCGCGACCACGATCACCGGACGCGCCTCGCCGCCCACGAGCCGCTCGACGATGTCGGCCTGCCCGAACAGGCTGTAGAGGCAGTCACGCGGCTTGTCGGAGAGGCCGAAGCCGAGGAAGTCGAGGGTGAGCGTCGCCCGCCCGGCGAGCAGCGGGAGCACCGCCCGCCAGTCATACGAGCTCGACGGGAAGCCGTGCAGGAACAGCAGGAGCGGCCCGTCGCCCTCCCGGCGGCGGACGAAGATCTGCCGACCGTCGACCGCCACCATGCTGCCGGCGGCGCGCCAGGCCAGCACGCGCTGCGTGAGGGGTGCGCTCATACGGTGTTGAAGATGCTAATGCCGATGCAGTTCCGGTCCCAGTCGACGCGCAGGCGCGGCCACGGTATTGGCCGATCGAGCCGCGGGCTTCATGTGCCGTAGGACCCGCGCCGGACCAATGCGGTTCGTGGCCATCGCCTCCCGGGCCGCCAGGCTGGGCGCAGGTTCAGTCCGGGCGCCGGCCGCTGAGCAAGCCGGCATTGGAGACCAGGAAAGGCACGGCGAAGTTCAGCAGGCAGCGCACCCACGTGGCTGTGGTGGCGTGGCCGTCGGCGATCACGGTGCCCTGGTTGATCAGGGTCAGGACCACGCCGACGACCACGGCGATCCGGATCGTCCGGCGCAGATTGCGCCGCTGGCAGCAGAAGCTGACCGCTTCCCGGATGACGGTACCGCGACCGACGGCGCCGGATTGCTCGGACACGGCGCTCGATCGGCTGTCGCTGGCGGGATGGCTGGGCATGCTGAGTCGGTGAGGGCCCTACGCGATGTATACGGGAGTGCGAGGCTGACCTGGCCGTATGCCCAGATGACGTCCGGGATCGTCAGCCCGATTCACGCGTCAGCGAGTGCCGTGCTCGTCGACCCGCGGCTCGGCCCAAAACGGCTCAGCCGCACCGAATCGTGCCGCTACGCCGCGCGGGCAGTGTCGGCGTGGGCTCCGACCGGTTCGGCTGTCCGCGGATCACCAGCAGACCGCCCTATGGCCGTTGAGCGCAACGGCGACGCGCGTTCCCGTGGGTGACAACCCCTATCTGTCACGACCGTCGCTGACGGTCCGTCTGCCGGGGTGAAACCCGGCCTCGCTTCATTTCATTTGTGAGCCGGGTCGGCGATACTCCACGGGCGATGTCGGTTGTTGTGATCGGCGCGGGGCAGGCTGGCTTGTCGGTGAGTCATGGACTGACGGACCGCGGGGTCGAGCACGCTGTGCTCGAGCAGGCGCAGGTTGCGCAGACCTGGAGGGACCGGTGGGACTCTTTCACGCTCGTCACACCGAACTGGACCTTGGACCTTCCCGGCAGCCCCTACGCGGGTGATGACTCCGAGGGCCACGTCGCCCGCGACGAGATCGTCGCTTACCTCACGGATTACGCCGACACGTGGTCGGTCCCCGTCAGAACGGGCGTCAGGGTCGACTCGGTGCGCCCCGGCACCCCCGGCGGGTTCGTGCTGGAGACATCGGAGGGCGAGCTCGACGCCGACACGGTCGTGGTCTGTACCGGCGGCTTCACGGCGCCCCGTCGTCCGGCGGGCGGGTTTCCGGCCGGGCTTGCAGTTCTGACGACGTACGACTACCGGAACGCGGGATCGGTTCCGGACGGCAAGGTGCTGCTGATCGGCTCCGGGCAGACCGGCGTCCAGTTGGCGGACGAACTCAGCCGCGCTGGGCGCGACGTGTTCCTCGCCTGCGGCCGCGCGCCGTGGACCCCGAAGCAGATCGAGGGTCTGGACATCATCACGTGGTTGCACCGGGTCGGGTTCTGGGACGTCGCACTCGCGGATCTCCCTGTGCCCGCCGGCCGCCTGACTCCCAATGCCCAGGGGACCGGCCGTGCGGGCGGGCAGACCCTCCACTACCGGACGTTGCAGTCCTCCGGCGTTACGCTGCTCGGCCGCCTCGCCGGCGTCGAGGGCCAGAAGGCGCGGTTCGTCGACGACCTCGGCGCGTCGGTTGAGTTCGGCGACCAGCGGTGGGCAGACATGCGCCGGCTGTTGACCGACGGGCTTCCGCGCCGCGGATTCGTGGTGCCCGAGCTCGAGCGCCCGGACCCGTTCACCTACACGGCCATCACCGAACTGGACCTGCGCGGATTCGGTGCCGTGATCTTCACGGCCGGCTTCCGGCCTGACTTCGGCTGGATCGAATCCCTCCCAACTGACGCGTTCGGCTTCCCGGTGACCGTTGACGGCGCCGTTCCTGGCCGGCCCGGCCTGTTCTTCTGCGGACTGCACTTCATGCGGGTGCGCCGGTCAGGCACGCTGTTCGGCGTCGGCCCGGACGCGGATCTGATCGCCACCGCGATCGCCCGCGTCCGCGTCTAGCGCCTCAGTGGCAGGGAGCAGCGCTTGCGGCAGCGGGCGGCTCTCGCTGACCTCTGTCGAGGACGGTCTCAGCGGACTTCGGCCGGCGTTGGGATCCTGATTCTTTGGCCAACCTCGATGAGGTGGCCGTCCGGGTCTCGCATGTAGCAGCGGAGCTCCTGACCCCGGTGCGTGGGCGGGGTGAGGAACTCTGCGCCGCGGGCGCTCCATTGCTCGTAGACGGCGCGGATGTCGGCGACGCGGATGTTGAGGAAGCTGCTGACGTGGTCGGGGTCGTGCGGCGGCTCGAGTGTCACCGCCGGCTTGTCGTCGGTGGGCGGACCCCCGACGTTGATGATGATCCAGCTGTTCGCGAGCGCGATGATCGTCGGCTCGCCTCTCAGGAGCACCTCGCCGCCGAGCACGTCGCTGTAGAAGCGGCGGGCGCGTTCAACGTCCTTGGCAACGATGAAGTGGGTTAGGGCGATTCCGTCCGTGGGCGCTGGGAACTCGGCCATCGCTAGCGCTCCACGATCGGGCGGACCTCGACCGTCCCGCCGAGCCGGGCGACCGGGATCCGTGCCGCGAACGCGATCGCTGCGTCGAACCCTGGCGCGTCGTAGATGTAGTAGCCGTCCAGCTCGTTTCCCGCCTCGACCGCGGGACCCTCGGTAACCCGTGTCTGTCCGCCATCCACGCGGACAGTCGCCGCTGTTCCAGGGGACCGGAGCCGGTTGCCGTCGAGCACGCCGGCGGCCTGGCGAATCGCTTCGAACTCGGCAGTTACCTTCTGTTGCTCCGCGGCGGGGAGCTCGCCGATCACGGCGT
The DNA here is from genome assembly GCA_036392135.1 of Solirubrobacteraceae bacterium. Taxonomy (GTDB): domain Bacteria; phylum Actinomycetota; class Thermoleophilia; order Solirubrobacterales; family Solirubrobacteraceae; genus Palsa-465. The sequence continues at coordinate 3,460 of DASVYO010000106.1, read as the reverse complement.
CGGCGCCGTTGAAGCGGACTTGGAGCATGAATTTCATCTGATCTCCTCAGGTGGGCTGGACCACGGCCGGGTCGGCGGCGGCTTCGGGGACGAGGAACGGCTGCGCGGCCGTACGGGCGTTGGGGGCGCGACTGGCGATCGCCGCTGCGACCAGCGCGAACAGGCTGCACACCAGCAGCGCTCGCTGGTACCCCGAGGTGAGCGCCTCTGGCCGCGCCGCGTGAGCGGCGAGCAGATGGTGCGTGCGCGCGGTCGCGATCGCGGACAGGATGGCTAGCCCGAGCGCCATCCCGATTTGCTGTGAGGTGCTCAGCAGCCCAGCGGCGAGACCGGCCTTGTCCGACGAGACGCCGGCGTTGGCCGCGGTCGTGGTGCCGACGAAGACGGCTCCGAACCCGAGCGCCATCATCACGAGCCCGGGGAGGACGTCGGGGAGGTAGGAGCCGTGCAATGGAACCCTCGAGAGGTAATAGATCCCACCGGCACTCAATAACGCTCCCGCAACGATCACTGGCCGGGTCCCGATCCGCGTGAACAGCTGGGAGGACACGCCGGCCGCCAGCGCCAGGCACGCCGTCACGGGCAGATAGGCCGCGCCGGCCTGGATCGGGGAGAAGCGCATGACCTCCTGCATGTAGAGCGTGAGGAAGAAGAACATCGAGAAGAATCCGGCCATTCCGAGCAGCCACGTCGCGTCCGCGGCGGCCAAGCCCTTCACGCGAAAGATCGAGAGTGACATCAGCGGGTTGCGGCTGCGCCCCTCGTTGAAGATGAACAACGCGAGAATCGAGGCGGCGGCTGCGAGCATCGCGATCGTCTGAGCGCTCCGCCACCCGACGTCGGGGGCCTTGATCAGGGCGTAGACCAGCAGCAGCATCCCGGTCGTGGCCAGCAGTGCGCCTTGGGTGTCGAAGTCCGCCAGAGGCGCTCGCTTGCGCTCGCCTGACAGCAGCCGCAACGAGGCAGCCAGCGCCAGCAGGCACACGGGGATGTTCACGTAGAAGACCCACCTCCATCCGGGGCCCTCGGAGAGCACGCCGCCCAGGAACACGCCGGCAGCAGCGGCGAGACCACTTATCGCGCCCCACACTCCGAGCGCCGTGTTCCGGTCAGCTCCTTCTCGGAAGGTGGTGGTCAGAATCGACAGCGCCGCCGGAGCCATCATCGCCGCGCCGACGCCTTGAAGCACACGGGCTGCGATCAGGGCGCCCTCGCTCTGCGCTAAACCGGCGGCCAGAGAGCACGCCGCGAACACCACGATCCCGGCGACCAGGATGCGCCTGCGGCCAAGCAGATCGGCGAGCCGGCCGCCCAGGAGCAGGAACCCGCCGTAGGTCAGCAAGTATCCGCTGGCGACCCACTGGAGGTTCTGCTGGGAGAAGTGCAGCGCGCGCTGAATCGATGGGAACGCCACGTTGGTGATCGACGAATCGACGACGTCGAGGAACTGAACCCCGCACAGCAACAGCAGCGTCAGCACTCCCAGCCGGGTACGCAGCAACGACGGCTGACCGAAACCAGCGTTTGCTTCGACTGAGGACATCTCAGGACTTCCTTTCGCCAGCGATGGACTGAAGCGAGGCGGCTCGCGCGCCCGTTTTCGACCGACGTAGCCACTCGACCCGTCTAGGGCGGTTAGTTAGTTGGTGAACTAACTTAGCACAGTCGCGGACTATGCTATTGGTGAGATGACTGACTCAGCCTCGCCGTCGCGAGCCGGAAAACGCGAGCGCCTCGTGGCGGGCGCGCGCGAGGTGATCCACCACCAAGGCGTCGAGAAGACGACGATCGCCGAGATCGCGCGAGCGGCGGACGTTCCGGTCGGCAACGTCTACTACTACTTCAAGACGAAGGACGAGCTTGTCGAAGCGGCGATCGCCGGATATACCCGAGACATCCGGGAATTGCTCGAGTCGCTCGAGCGCCATCGCACGCCGCAGGCGCGCCTGCGGGCCTTGGTCCGCGCGCTCACCGAGCAGCGCGACCTTGCCGCGGAGTACGGCTGCCCGATGGGGAGCCTGTGCTCGGAGCTCGACAAGCGCGCCGACCGCCTGGACTGCGGACACCTGCTCGAGATACCGATCGAGTGGGCGGAGCGCCAGTTCCGGCTCCTCGGCCGCCGTGACGCTCGTGACCTCGCCGTCGCGCTGATCGCCTCCTACCACGGAATCGCACTGCTGACCAACACGTTCCGCGACCCGGAACTGATGGCCCGCGAAGCGCGGCGTCTCGAGCGCTGGATCGACTCTCTGACGTAGCGAGGCGGGTCATCTCCGCGACCAGAGCCAACTGAGCGACAGCCCCCTGACCCCACATCACGCCGGGTGTGCTAGCGCCGACGAGACGCCCGCTGTGATGTGTTCGCGGTGCTCCGCCAGCTCCCGCTAACGCGCCCTCGGATCCGCACGGATTAGGCTCCGCTTCATGAGCTACGCGAAGAAGAACCTACGGGAAGTCGAAGATCAGGCGCTCAAGCACGGTCTCTCGAACACGCAGGAGGCTCGTTTCCCCCGCGAGGATCTAGGTGCGGAGCAGACCGGCGTCAACTACCTCATCATCAAGCCTGGTCAACGCGAGGCCTTTGCTCACCGGCATCGTGCAGCCGAGGAGGTCTACGTCGTGTTGGCCGGTTCAGGACGCGTCAAGCTGGATGACGACTTGGTGGACCTGGTGCGGCTCGACACGGTGCGGGTCAGTCCCGGGACGGCACGATCGTTCGAAGCCGGGCCGGACGGTCTCGAGGTGCTCATCTTCGGTCCACGCGTAGAGGGAGACGGAGAAATGGTCCCGGACTTCTGGGACCGATAGGTTCGCTGCCGGTCTTCGGTGACGAGCAGCTTCACGTCATGTCACGGTGCGGAGGCGACGGTGTCGGCTCGAGCGCGGCGGCCAGCCGCTGCGCCTTCTGCTCGGCGAAGCCGCCGGCTTCGCTGGCCAGTATCCGGCCGGAACGCTCGACGATCAGCACGGCGATCGTGTCGGTGCCGGCAAGCCCGAGGTTCTCGACGACCTTCCCGACGTCGGTATAGACGGTGATCGTGCGGGCGCGCGCGGCGGCGTCCGGGATCCCGCGTGTCATGCCACCGTCAATGAACCACCGCGCCGGACCGTAGGCCGAGGAGAGCACCGGCAACTCGTACACGGCAACGTCGGAGCGGCGTTGCTCGAGCTCGGTCAGCCACGGCAGCCATTGATCGACCAGGCGCTGCTGGTGGCGGCGGAAGGCGACGAGGAGGACGTTGTGCTGCTTGGCGAGATCGCCCGGCAGCTCGTACTCCTGGCCATCTAGAGCCCGTCCGGACAGGAGACGCAGCGTCTGCGGCGGCGAGGGGGCGAGCGTGCGCCTGAGACCGGCGAGAGCGCGATCACCGACCCGGTTGAAGGCGAGCGCCAGCAGCGGGTCGGCAAGCCTGAGCAGACCCTTCAGCGCGAGGTCGGCGTCGTAGGTGACGCGCGTGCC
>DASVYO010000105.1:0-11801 GCA_036392135.1 Solirubrobacteraceae bacterium | reverse complement strand
CCTGGCCGGCGCTCCGCGCCTGGCCCCGCGGGGCCGGCCGCGGACTGCGCCGGGGCGCGCGCCCGTCCGGCTCGCTCGGCTCGGTGCCCCCGAGGCCGTGCTCGAGGCCGAGCTGGTGGGCCATGCGCTTGACGTCGGCCCGTTCGTGGACGTCGACGAAGGTGATCCCGATTCCCGAGCGTCCTGCCCGGCCGGTGCGTCCCACCCGGTGGACATAGCTCTCATGACCGTCGGGAGCGTCGAAGTTGATGACGTGGGAGACACCGCTGACATCGATCCCGCGGGCGGCGACATCGGTCGCCACCAGGGTGTCGACCCTTCCGGACTCAAACCGGGCCAGGGCGCTCTCGCGCTGGCGCTGCGATTTGTTGCCGTGCATGGCGAGCGCCTCGACGCCGCGCGCGCCCAGCCGCTTGACCAGGCGGTCGGCGCCGCGCTTGGTGCGCACGAACACGAGCGTGAGCTCACGGTCGCGCTCGAGCTCGGCGACCAGGGCCTCGAGCTTGGCCTCGCCGGAGACGGCCACGAACCGATGCTCGATCTCGGCGGCCGCCCGGCGCTCGGTGCCGCCGTGCTCGTGCATCACCGGATCGCGTGTGTACTCGCGGGCGGCGCGGCCCGCGTCGCCGTCGAGCGTGGCCGAGAAGAACAGCGTCTGGCGCTGGTCCGGACACGCGGCGACGATCCGGTTGACGGCGGGGCGGAACCCCATGTCGAGCATCCGGTCGGCCTCGTCGAGGACGAGCACGCGGATGCGATCGAGGGAGAAGGCGCCCCGGCTCAGCTGATCCTCAAGGCGGCCGGGGGTGGCGACGATGATCTGCGAACGGGCGGCGTCGCGCCCCTGCTTGACGAGTCCGACCCCGCCGTAGACGGCGGCGATGCGCAGCGCGCGGGCGTGCGCGATCGGCCGCAGGTCGGCGGCGATCTGCGTGGCCAGCTCGCGCGTGGGGGCGAGGATCAGCGCCGCGGGACGCGGGCCGTCGGCCTTGATCCGGTCGACGAGGGGAATCCCGAAGGCCAGGGTCTTGCCCGACCCGGTGGGCGAGCGGGTGAGTACGTCGCGCCCGGCCAGGACATCCTCGATGACCAGGCTCTGGACGGCAAAGGGCGCGGTGACGCCCTGCACGGCGAGCGCGTCCACGACCGCGCGGGATACGCCGAGTTCGGCGAATGAAGACATGAAATTGTTCAACTCCTTGGCGGCGACAGGGGCCGCGACGAATTCGGGAGGCGATGGCTGACCCGAACCGCTCTCTGCGGGACCCAAGCGAGCTGCCTCGCGGCCGACGGCGTCGACCGACAGGCCATGACGCTAGCAGCCGGGCCGGTACGCACGACCGGCGCCCCGGGCGGGAGGGCTATCCTCAGCGCGCCCTGCCCCCATGACCGACACTCCGTCCTCATCGCTTGATCCCGTCGTCCTGACCGGCGAGCTCGACGCCACGCGCGTGGCGGCGATCGGGGCCGGGGCCGCGATCGAACTCGACCCGGCGGCGCTGGCCCGTGTGGCCGACAACCGCCGGGTGCTGGAGGAGATCCTCAGCACCGGGACACCGGTCTACGGGATCAGCACCGGGTTCGGGGCGCTCGTCTCCAACACGGTCGCCCCCGAGCTGCAGCGCCACCTGCAGCTGAACCTGCTGCGCAGCCACGCCGCCGGCACCGGTCCCGATCTGGCGCCCGACGTGGTGCGCGCCGCGATCGCGGTGCGGATCAACGGCCTGCTGCTCGGCCACTCGGGAATCCGGCCCCTGGTCCTCGAACGCGTGGCCGCCCTCCTCAACGCCGGCTTTGTGCCCCGGGTGCCCCGCACGGGCTCGCTGGGGGCCAGCGGCGACCTGGCCCCGTCGGCGCATGCGTTCCTACCCCTGGTCGGGGAGGGCGAGGTGTTCGCGGCCGACGGCGCCCTGGTGAGCGGCGCCGAGGCGCTGGCCACCGCCGGCCTCGAGCCGCTCGAGCTCGACAGCAAGGAGGGGCTGGCCCTGATCAACGGGACTCATTTCATGAGTGCGATCGGTGCGCTGCTGGCGGTGCGGACCGGCAGCCTGCTGAACGCGATCGACGTGGTCACCGCGGCCACCCTCGAGGCGCTGCGCGGGGCGCTACCGGCCTTTGATCCGCGCGTGCACCGCCTGCGCCCCCTGCGCGGGCAGGCGGCCAGTGCCGCGAACATCCGCGCCGCGCTGGCGGGATCGAGCCGCATCGCCGCCCCCGGCGCCGGCCGCCTGCAGGACGCCTACTCACTGCGGTGCGCCGCCCAGGTCCATGGCGCCGCCCGCGAGGGCTGGCGCTTCTTCTCCGAGCTCGTGCACGCTGACCTCAACGCGGTCACCGACAACCCGCTGGTCTTCGATGACCCGCCCGAGGTCATCTCGGCCGGCAACTTCCACGGCCAGAGCCTGGCGCTGGCCTTCGACACGTTGCGCCTGTCGCTGGCCGATCTGGGATCGATCTCCGAGCGACGAACCTTCCGGCTGCTCTCACCGACGCTGAACGGCCGCTTGCCCGAGTTCCTCACCCGGGATGCCGGGACCTCCAGCGGCTACATGGTGGCCCAGTACACGGCGGCGGCGCTGGTGGCTGAGCTGCGGGCACTGGCCCACCCGGTCAGCGTGGACAGCATCCCCACCTCCGATAACCAGGAGGACCACGTCTCGATGGGCATGACCGCCGCCGTGATGGCCCTCGAGGCCGTCCAGCGGCTCGAGCGAGTGGTGGCCATCGAGCTGCTGTGCGCCTGTCAGGCGCTGGACTGCGATCCGGGCGAACCGGGGGGGACGGTGGCCGCCCTGCACCGCGCGGTGCGGGCGCGCGTGCCCGTGCTGAGTACCGACCGCCCGCCGGCCCGCGACCTCGAGGCCGTCCTGCCGCTGATCAGCGACGGGACCGTGGCCGCGCTGCTGGCCGACCGGGCCCGGGGGTCTTAATCCGGGGGGCCGTCACCCGGCTGGACCTCGCCGTCGTAGTAGCCGACGTTGCCGTCGGCGCGGCGCAGCATGAACTCGTCCTCCCTGCGCCCCGTCCAGACGCCGATCTTGTCGCTGTCGGGATACACGGCCACCGCCGGTTCCCGACCGCTTGAGAACATCAGCACCCGCGCCACGTCGCCGCTGCGGTTGGTCAGCTGGTGAGCGCCATCGGGCCCCGCGGGAAAGCAGACCAGCTCACCGCGCCCAATGGTCTCGGTGCCGGCCGGGGTCCGCAGCTCGAGCTCTCCCGTAAGGATCAGCAGCCACTCCTCGACGAATTCGTAGTGGTACGGGCACAGACGCTCGCCGGGCGGGATCTCGTAGGCCTTGACGACGGTCTCGCGGCCTCCGGCCCGCTCGCCGACCCGGGACATCGCGGAGCGGTAGCCCTCGGGGTCGCTGGAGTCGTACTCGTAGGGGTCGGTGAAGACGTTCGGTCGGTCCATCGGGCTCGACCGGTCAGCCGACGATGCGGAATATGCCGCGCATGAACGGATGGATCCGGCAGAAGAACGTGTAGGTGCCGGGTTTCAGGGTCGTCGGGGTGCTCCAGCTGATCCGGTTCGCGGCCGGTGTCCCGAACCCGAGCTGGGCGGAGTCGTAGGCACCCTTGCCGTTGGCCAGCGGGTAGGAGATCCCGGTGTTCAGTCCGCACGGGTTCTGACAGGCGGTGATGGTGTGAAACACAGAATCGACGTAGGCCTGACTGGGGTTGAGCGGGTTCAGGACGGTCGGGATCGGGCTGGCGTCGTCGTTGACGAAGGTCAGCGAGTGGCCCTGGTGGATCGTCGGGATGCAGCGGTTGGACCCGGTGGCCGTGAAGTCCCCGGGGTTGTAGGTGAAGGCTGAGATCGTCACCCGGCTGCGGTGACAGACCGGAAAGCGACTGGGGTCGGCGCCGACGGCGTAGGCACCGCCGTGGTGGTTGTCCTCAGCCAGATGGCCGTGGGTCACGTGGCCGGTCTCGTCCAGCCGGTGCGTGAAGGGGTCGATGCCGCCCTGCGTGTCGTAGGACTCCCATACGACCATGATCCCCATCGATTCGTACCACGAGGCGCGCCGCGTGTCGTAGGTGCTGCTGATTCGCAGCACGTCCCCGGCCTTGACCTGCGGGCGCCAGTCCGGGGCGGTGGCCGTCATCGCCATGTCCCACGAGATCGGCCCGCGCCGGTCGAAGTAGTGGGCGTAGGAGCGGAACAGGCGCACCGAGGCCGGCCCGCTGGTCCCTCGGGTCGCCCCGGCGAACGGGGTCACGCCGGGCCGGATCAGGTCGAGGTCGTCGTACAGGCCGCCCGGGTGCAGATGGCCGGCGGTGCCGATCAGCGTTCCCGGATGGTCAACCGTGAACTGGTCCAGGGCCGGTCCGGGTCCGTACGGGTCCTGGGCCATGTCGGGGAAGGTGAATCTTCCGTTCCGGCCGCTGTGGCGGTGCACATCGAACACGGGGTAGATGTGGTGGGCCATGACGTCCATCCAGATCGGATGCACGGCGGTGATGCCGGCGGCCGCCGGAGCGCTGTCGGGCACGAAATCCATCGTGTAGTTGACGTAGACGTGCGCGGCCCGGGCGGTCAGGTTGTGGATCATGTAGTTGAAGATCCAGAAGTCCTGCGCGCCGATCGGGTACCCGTAGCCCTGCGGGAACTCGTAGACCGTCTTCTCCTCACCGGAGGCCATGAACGGGTAGAAGCCGCCGATGTTGCCGTTGCCCTCGCCACGCCCGGCGTTGCCGTTGCTGAGCCACACGCCGTGATGGAGGTGGATCACATCGACCCGGGGGACCGCGCCGCAGCAGCGGCCGTTCGCCAGCGCGTAGCGAAGATTCGGGGTCATCCGGACCATGAAGCCGTTGACGTGCGGCTTGGGGACGTGATTGGCGTCGACCAGGATCAGGTTCGCCCCCGGACGCACCAGGTAGGGCCCGGCGTTGAAATGCAGCGTCTGCATGCCGGGGTAGCTCGGGCCGGAGGCCAGGGCCGGCGGCGCCAGCGCGGCGGCCCAGACGGCCACCGCGAGGATTCCGAGAATGGTTCGCTTCACGCCTGCACCCTTCCTTGGCCTGCCTCCGGGCCCTTGATTGAAGCAGGCGTGTGGCGTCGCTCACCTGACGCGGCGACGCCGCGGATCTCAGCCGGCGTGGACCGGAGTCGCTACCAGGCCTGGGTGCCGCCGCAATGGGGGCAGTCGACCGACGTGGACACCTGGGCCGCGAACACGAATCCACAGCCGCAGCTGTAGAGGGCCTGGTCCTGCGGGGCGCCGGCCAGGCGCCGGCGCGAGGAGGCCGTGTGCTCGGGGATGGGGTTCGTCGTCGACTCGGGGTGAGCGCGAACTTCGGTGCGCTCGGCGACTCGCCCCAGTCGCCCTTCGCGGTAGCGCCCCATACGGCCGGCGCTGATTTTTGATCGGACAGTCACTGTCAATGTGAATAACGGCTTTGCCGCCTAATGGTTTCGCGATCCGGCCTTAAAGTCCTGGCCATTAACCGAACGGCAATCTGAGCCCGGCGAGGCGGTCCCGAAAATCGTCGCAGGCACCGGGGTCGGACGGCGCCGGGCGGGCCGGGCGCGGGCGCTCGCAGCCGATCCGTTGCGGGTCGCCTGGCGGCCGCGTATGGGACAATCATCCGAGCATGGATCCAAGTCGCAAGCGGGCGATCCGCCTCACGATCGCCCTCACCGTGGCGCTGCTGTTGGCCTCGGCCCTCGTCTACACGAGCTTTGCCGCCGGCCGGGAGGAGCTGACCGCATCACAGCTCATCAAGCGGGCCCGCCCCGGAACCTCCTACATCCTGGCCGGCACCGTCCTGGACGGCTCCGTCCAGCGCCAGGGCTCGGTGCTTCGCTTCCGGGTCCGCGACCCGAAGCTGAAGGAGTCAGTCGCCGTGCGCTACACCGGCGAGGTGCCCGACCCGTTTGCCCCGGGCCGGGCCGTCCTGGTCACCGTGCGCGATGGCGGTAACGGCGCGTTCGTCGGTCAGCCGGGCTCGCTGACCACGAAGTGCCCGTCCAAGTACCAGGCCGCGTCGGGCTCCTACTGATGCACCGGCGCAGCTTCAGGCGCTTCCCCGTGAGGGCCGCTCGCTGATGGCCGCCGTCGGGCGCCTGCTGCTGATCTTTGCCCTGATCACGACCCTGTACGGGATCGGCGCGTCGCTGTACGGCGCCCGCCGGGGCCCTCGCGCCTGGGTCGAGTCGGGCCGCCGCGCCATGTACGTCCTGTGGGGAATGGCGGCGCTCGCGTTCGTGATCCTGGACGTCGCGTTCGTCACCTCGAACTTCTCCTACGACGTGGTCGCCCGCGGCTCGAGCACGACCACACCCACCTTCTACCGCGTGGCGGCGATCTGGTCGACCCAGCAGGGATCGCTGCTGCTGTGGCTGCTGCTGCTGTCCGGGTGGTCGAGCCTCGCCCTGTTCCTGACGCGCCGCCGGGTGCGCGAGATCGCCCCGTACGCGCAGGCGGTGCTGTTCGCGCTGACCGCCTTCTTCAGCGGGCTGCTGGTGTTCTTCGCCAACCCGTTCGCCACGACGGCCACGCCGCCGGCCGAGGGTGCGGGCCTCGACCCGCTGCTGCGTCACACGACGATGATGATCCACCCGCCCATGCTGTATTCGGGCTACACGCTGATGATGGTGCCGTTCGCGTTCGCGGTCGGTGCCCTGATCAGCGGCCGCCTGGGGGCCGAGTGGATCCAGGTCACGCGCCGTTTCGCCCTCGCCGCCTGGCTGTGCCTGGGCTTCGGGATCCTGCTCGGGGCGCGCTGGTCCTACACCGAGCTGGGCTGGGGCGGCTACTGGGCCTGGGATCCGGTCGAGAACGCGGCCCTGATGCCGTGGCTGTGCGTGACCGCGTTCATCCACTCGATCATGATCCAGGAGAAGCGCGGGATGCTGAAGGTGTGGAACGCCTCGCTCGTGCTGGCCGCCGGCTCGCTGGCCGTGATCGGCACCTTCCTGGTCCGCTCCGGGATCCTCAGCTCGATCCACGCGTTCGTCTCGGACCCGACGCTGAACATCTCGTTCGTGGCCCTGATCTCGGTCATGGTGTTCGGCTCGATCGGGCTGGTCACCTGGCGGCGCGACCGGCTCCGCTCCGAGGCCCATCTGGATTCGCTGATCTCGCGCGAGGCCGTGTTCCTGTTCCAGAACCTGGTCCTCATCGCCCTCACGGCGGTGATCTTCTGGATCACCTTCTTCCCGCTCATCTCGCAGGCCATCACCGGTACCGAGGTGTCGGTCGGACCGCCCGCCTTCCGGCCCTTCGTGGTGCCGCTCGCGCTGATCGTGGTCGTGCTCTCCGGGATCGGCCCGATCATCGCCTGGCGCCGGGTGACGGTGGCCAAGCTGCGGCGGAGCTTCGCCCTGCCGGTGGCGGCGACCGCGCTGATGCTCGCCGCGCTGCTGATCGTGCCGGGGGTGGTCGATCACAAGCTGGCCCTGGCCATGTTCTGCGCCGGCACGTTCGTGGTCTGCACCGTCGTCCAGGAGTTCGTGCGCGGCGTCCGGGCCCGGCGGGCGATGACCTCCGAGCCACCACCGATTGCGCTGGCCGCGCTGGTGCGCCGCAACCGCCGCCGCTATGGCGGCTACATCGTCCACGCCGGTGTCGCCGTGGCACTGGTCGGCGTGGCCGCCTCGACCTCCTTCCAGCACTCGCGCACGGCCACGATCGCCCCGGGCCAGAGCGTGCGCCTGGACGGGTACACGATCCGGTACGTGCGGCCCACGGCCAGCGCCACGGCGGAGAAGATCTCCCTCGGGGCGATCCTCAACGTGAGCAGCGGCCGCTCGCACGTGGCCACGCTCCACACGTCCTACGGCCTGTATCCGTCGCAGGACCCGACGCAGCCGATCGGGCGCTTCTTTGACGGTTCCAGCGAGAGCCGGGTGGGCCTCAAGTCCGGGCCGCTGCAGGACATCTGGACGGTGATCAACCCCAACGTGGGGCCCCTGCAGGGTCTGATCAACCAGGGCGACGCCCGCTTCAGCCGGTTTCTGAACGACGCCCTGTCGATGCCGGCCGCCCAGCGCACCCAGGCCCTGAACGAGCTCTACGCGCTGCGCGACGCCGCCATCCGCGGTCTCGCCCAGCGGTTCGTCAGCCATCCCTGGGCGGCCACCTTCCTGATCATCATCTCCCCGCTGGTCACCTGGCTGTGGGCGGGCGCGATCATCGCCGCCCTGGGCGGCCTGCTGGCCCTGTGGCCGCTGCCGCCGCGGCGTCGCCGGCTCGGCCGGTCACGCCCACAAGGCGAGGCCGAGCAGGCCGCGCCGGCGCCGGCTGACCTGCGCGCCCGGGAGCTGGTGTGAGCCGCCGGGACGTCTTCTGGGGATGCCCCTGATGCCGTATGTGATCGTGCTGGTGGTGCTGGCCGTGGCGATCCTCGTGATCACCGGCCCGCTCCGGGCCGGGCGCGGGCGTGAGGAGCTCGACGAGCGGGCGACCCGGCGCGCCGAGCTCGAGGCGGCTCGCGACGCCAAGTACCACGAGATCCGGGACGCCGAACTCGACCTGCGCACCGGCAAGCTGTCCGATGAGGACTACCAGGCCGTTGACCGGGCCCTGCGGGCCGAGGCGATCGAGATCATGCACGCCCTCGACCAGGTCCAGTCCGAGCCGGCGCCGGTGGCCAGCGGCGGCTGACGCCCGCTACCATCGCCCCCTGTGGTCACGATTCTCGACTTCGTGCAGGTCATCCTCTGCGTCGGCGTGGTCTTCCTGATCCTGATGCACTCGGGCAAGGACGCCGGCCTGTCCGGCGCCTTCGGCGTCGGCTCGGGGGCCGGCCCGCTGGGCGGTGGCTCGCTGGTCGAGCGCAACCTGAACCGCTGGACGGTCGTGTTCGCGCTCCTGTTCGTGATCAACACGATCATCCTCATCAAGATCTCCTGAGGGCCATCCGGGCAGCGCCGCTCCTGGTCGCGATCGTGGCCACGGCGTGTGCTGGCGGTTCGGCGGTCTCGAGCAGCTCGCGGGCGCGTCCCGGGACGATGTCCGTGGCGGCCGCCGTGGCGGCGCGCGTCCGGGCCGGTGACTGGCCGACGTTCGACTACGACGCGGCGCGGACCGGGGTGGCGCCGAGCTCCGGCATCTCGACCGCCGCGGCCGGCCGGCTCGGCCTGCGCACCGTGCGGATCGACGGCATCGCGGACTCGGCGCCGATCGAGCTCCACGCGATCCCCGTCCACGGCCGGCGACGCGACGTGGTCGTCCTCAGCACCACCTACGGGCACACGATCGCGCTCGATCCGGGGACCGGGGCGCGGCTGTGGGAGTTCACGCCCGGCGGCGTGGACAGCTCGCCCGGCAACCCGCAGGTCTCCACGGCCAGCCCGGTGGCCGACCCGACGCGGCGGTTCGTCTACGCGGCGGCCCCCAACGGCGTCGTCTACAAGCTGGCGCTGGCCACCGGCCGGGTTGTCTGGGCGCGCCGCGTGAGCTTTGACCCGCGCCATGAGAAGCTGGACTCAGCCCTCAATCTGACCGGCCCCCACGTGGTCGTGACCACCGGTGGCTACTACGGCGACGCGCCACCCTACGACGGCCATGTGGCGCTGATCAGCCGCCGTTCCGGGCGCCTGCTCGCCGTCTGGAATACCGAGTGCTCAGACCGTCACCGGCTGATTCTCGCCGGCACGTGCCCCACCCCCAGCACCCGCGCGGCGATCTGGGGCCGGGCCGGGACGGTGATCGAGCCGGGCAGCGGCCGGATCCTCACCGCCACCGGGAACGGCGCCTTCAACGGGTCCACGGAGTGGGGTGACAGCGTCCTCGAGCTGAGCGCCGATGCCGGTCGGCTCCTGCACAACTGGACCCCACCCGATCAGGCCGCGCTCAGCCGTACCGACACCGATCTGGGGAGCTCGATCCCGGCCCTGCTGCCCGCCTACGACGGCCGGCAGCTCGTCGTGCAGGGCGCCAAGGACGGGCTGCTGCACCTGCTCGACCTGGCCCGGCTGAACGGGACCAGCGGCGGGCCGGGCCCGCGGCTCGGCGGCCAGGTCAGCCAGGTGGCCAGCCCGGGTGGGGCCGAGGTGATGACGATGCCCGTGGCCGCGCGCATCGGCGGCCGGATTCTGGTGTTCGCCACGACCGATGCCGGGACGACCGCCTACGGGCTCAGCGGGGGTGCTCATCCGGCGCTGCACCCGGTGTGGTCGAGCCCGACCCCCGGCACCAGCCCGGTCCTGTCCGGCGGGCTGCTGTTCATCTTTGACCCGCAGGACGGACGGCTGCTGATCCGCAGCCCCACTGATGGCCGCGTCGTGCGCTCGCTGCCGGCCGCGCGAGGCCACTGGAACAGCCCGATCGCCGTCGGCGGCCGGATCATCGAGCCGACCGGCAGCTATCACTCCAGCGAGCGCTCGAGCGTGATCTACATCTGGCATCTGCCGCGGCGCTAGCGCCATCCGCGTGGCCTACAGGGCGCCGGCCACCTCGCGCGCGGCCCGCTCGCCCGAGCGCACGGCGCCGTCCATGTAGCCGGTGAACACCTCGGCGGTCTCGGTCCCGGCCCAGTGAATGCGGCCGACCGGGGCGCGCAGCGCGGCGCCGTAGTCGCTCCACACGCCCGGTCCGAGATAGCCGGCGTAGCAGCCGCGAGTCCAGACCTCCTGCGACCAGTTGTGCTCGATCAGCTGATGGGGGCGGCCCGCGGCCGAGCCGAACAGACGGGCAAAGGCCTCCAGCACCTGCCGACGCCGGGTGGCGGGCCCAGCGCCCGCCATCCGGCGGGCCTCGGACCCGGCCACGAACCCGAGCAGCACCCCGGGCCGGCCGTCCGGGGGGGAGTTGTCGAACGTGAAGCCGACCGGGGGCGCCTCGGCGTAGCTCGAACCGCTGAGCCCCTCGGCGCGCCAGAACGGCTTCGGGTAGACGGCCTCGAACTTGATCACCGAACCCTGGGGCATCCGCTGCGTGAGCTGGTCGCGCGCCGCCGGAAGTCCGGGCTCGTAGGCGATGCGGCCGGCCAGCGTGGGGGCGACGGCCACGATCACGCGCCTGGCCCGCCAGCGGCCGGCATCAGTGATCACGCTCACCCCACCGCGACCGTGCTCGAGCCGCCGCGCCGGGGCGCTCAGCACCACGCGGGCGCCGAGCGCATGGGCCATGCGCAGGGAAATGATCTGCGAGCCGCCGACGAAACGGGAATCCTGAGCGCCGCCGGCGGTGCTGGTCAGGTTGATGATCCCGCCTCCGGAATGGAGGTAGAACAGGGCGTGCAGCAGCGACAGGTCACGCGGCTCGGCGGCGAACACCGCCTGCGTGGCCAGATCGAGCAGGAAGCGGGCGCCGCGGGTGCTGGAGTTGGCCAGCTTGAAGGTCTCCAACGTCTGGGCGTCGAGGTCGGCGGCGCCCGGGGCTCGCCACGGCCGGTCCAGCGGCACGCTGGCCTCGATCGCCATGATCTTGCCGAGCAGCTGATTGAAGTCGCCGGCGTCGGGCTCGGGCAACGGCGGGATCAGGCCGCTGAAGCGGCTCACCCGGCCGTTGAACTCGAGCACCGACTGGCCGCGCGCATAGGTCTTGAAGGTGCCCACCCCGTGCTGGCGCGCGCGGGCCAGGATGCGATCCTGCCCGGGGCCGACCCATTGGCCCCCGACCTCGACCACGCGACCGTGGCCGAGGGGATGGTTCAGGGTGCGCCCGCCGACGCGATCACGCGCCTCCAGCACCACCACCGAGTGCCCGCCCCGGACCAGGTCGCTGGCCGCCGTGAGGCCGGCCAGCCCGGCCCCGATCACGATCACGTCAACCCGATGCGCGCTCGCGGCGGTCCGTGCCGTCGCCGCCCCGGTCCCGACCAGCGCGCCGGCGCCGGCGCCG
>DASVYO010000104.1:0-1735 GCA_036392135.1 Solirubrobacteraceae bacterium | reverse complement strand
GCGGGTCGACTCGGGCGTTGGCCCCGGCTCGGAGATCAGCCCGATGTATGACCCGATGGTGGCCAAGCTGATCGTCTGGGACGCCGACCGTGAGCAGGCCACCCGGCGCATGCTGCGGGCGCTCGGCGAATACGAGATCGGGGAGCTGAAGACGCTGATCCCGTTCCACCAGGCGATCATGAAGAGCGAGCAGTGGGCCAACGCTGAGACGTGCCGTGACCTGATCGAGAACCGTGAGTGGCTCAAGGGCCTGGCCTCCCCGGCCGCCGAACCCGCCAGGAGCGAGGGTGAGGAGGAGCTCGAGAACGTCGAGCACGGCTACACCGTCGAGGTGTCCGGCAAGCGCTTCCAGGTCAAGGTGATCGGGCCGCCGTTCGCCGGTGCGCTCGCGCCGGCCAACGGGACCGGTCCGGCGGCCGCCCGCCGGCCGGCGCGCCGCGAGCGATCAGGTGGCTCGGGTGGCGGGGGCGGCGACGCCCTGACCTCGCCGATCCAGGGCACCGTCCTGCGGGTCGCGGTGGAGGCCGGGGCCGAGGTCCAGGAGGGCGCCCTGATCGCCGTCGTCGAGGCCATGAAGATGGAGAACGAGATCACCGCCCACAAGACGGGCACGATCGCCGAGCTCCCGATCACGGCCGGCGGCGCGGTGGCCACCGGTGACACGATCGCCGTCATCACCGCGGCCGCGGCCGAGTAACGGCGGGACCCCGCCGGAGCATCGGCTCCTCGGCGCCGCTCGCGCCTAGCCGCGCAGGAAGGCCAGGTTGTCCCGGTGGATCTTCTGCTGGGGGGCGCTCCGGCGCGAGGCCGGCAGCGCGGCCGCCGCCGGATCGGCCGCCAGCGCCTCGAGGTAGGCCAGGTCCTCAGCGGCGATCTCCCGGGCCCGCTCGCCGCTGATCGGGCCCCCGTGGCCGGGTATGACCCACTCGGCGCCGGCCAGCAGCGCGCCCAGGCGGCCCACGGTCGCCCGATAGGCGGCGAGGTCCCCGCCGGGGCTGAGCATCGGGATCTCGACCGGGGACAGATAGTCCCCGCAGGCCAGCACGCTGACCCAGGGCAGCCAGTAGGCGACGCCGTCGGCCGTGTGCCCGGTGGCCTCGTGGAGCTCGATCTCCTGCGCCGGGCCGAGCTCGAGCTTGCCCGGCACGGGCAGTGACTGCAGCGTGCCCAGGGCCAGGGGGGCGGGGCGGGCGACGTAGTGCTCGGCGTCGAACGCCCGCAGCCGGCGCTGGGCGGCGCCCGGCTCGCGCCCCAGGCGCTGCGCGGTGGACTCCGCGCAGCCCAGCGCGGCCCCGGGAAAGGCCAGCCGGCCGAGCAGGTGATCCCAGTCGCCGTGGGTGCTGAGCAGCCCCGACACCGGGAACCCGGCCTGGTCGAGCACGCTGGGCAGGACCCGCAGCTCCTCCGGATACACGGGGGAGTCGATCACGAAGCCCTCCTCACCGGCCCGGACCGCGGTACAGGTCGTCTGCCAGACGTCGGAGACGAACACGATGACGTCGGAATGAAGCGCGATCACCCGCATCCGGTCCGCCCCTGGGCGGCGTGCGCCGGGCTCAGCCGACGCCGAGCAGCTTGGCCGCCTCGCGCAGGTTCGCGACCTCGGCGTCGGGCTTCTTCTGGCCGGGCTCGAGCTCCTGCTTGGTGCGGTTGACCCAGATCACCGGGACCTTCTTCTTGATGCATGGCTCGACGTCGTGGTAGTAGCTGGCCGCCACATGGACCCAGCCCTTCT
>DASVYO010000103.1:0-5363 GCA_036392135.1 Solirubrobacteraceae bacterium | reverse complement strand
GTCGCGGGAGCCGTGGGTCCTCGAACGGGCGGGCGGGCAGCGCTCCGGCGGCGCGCAGGACGCTCCGGGCCCGCTTCACCCCCGGCACCGGAGGGTGGCCGAGCCCGGCCAGGAGCCGCGCGCCGGGGGTCTGGAGGGCTGGCGCCGCCTCCCCCGCCCAGCCCAGGAAGCGCTCCGGGGAGCTGTCGCACACCACCCGCCCGGCGTCCAGGGCGATCACCCGGTCGGCTGCCCCCAGGCACCGCTCGAGGCGGTGCTCGCAGAGCAGGATCGCGGTGTCGAAGTCCTCATTGCAGCGCCGCAGCAGGCCCAGCAGCTCGTCTCCCGATACCGGGTCAAGCTGCGAGGTCGGCTCGTCGAGCACGACCAGCGCCGGGCGCCCGACCAGGGCGGCGCCCAGGGCCACGCGCTGCAGCTCGCCGCCGGACAGCTCGGCCGTCGAGCGATCGAGCAGATGCGCGATCCGCAGCGCCAGGGCGATCTCCTCGACCCCGCGGGCCACGGCCGCGGCCCCCTGGCCGCGGTTCTCGAGCGGGAAGGCGAGCTCGGCCCGCACCGTGCCCATCACGATCTGGGTCTCGGGATCCTGGAACAGGACGCCGACCGAGCCCGACAGCTCACCGGGCCCGTGATCACGCGTGTCGCGCCCGTCGACCGTCACCCGGCCGGCGAACGTCCCGCCGTGGAAGTGCGGCACGAGCCCGCAGGCCGCCCGCAGGAAGCTCGACTTGCCGGCCCCCGAGGCGCCGGCCAGCACGACCAGCTCGCCGGGCGCCACGCTCAGCGAGATGTCCTGCAGCGCGGGCTGGGGCGCGCCTGGATAGGCATAGGACACCCGATCGAAGGTGAGCACGCTCACGGTCCGATCCCCCGCCGGTCGGCGAACGGGACAAGGACGGCGACCAGCAGGGCCGCGGTCAGGCCGAGCACGGCCGGACCGGCCGCCACGTGCAGAGCCGGATAGGCGGTGAAGCCGGCCTGGCCGAGCGGCCCGGCGAGAGCGGCCAGGCCCACGATCACCCCGGCGGCGGCGGCGAACGCGAGGTCATGGCGGTTCCAGTGGCGCGGACGGCGCCGAGGCCGGCCGGCCGCGCCGTAGCCCCGCACCTCGAGCACGGCGGCGACGTCCAGGGCGCGGTCGAGCATGCCCGCCGTTACCGCCCGCATCAGCGTCGCCCGTGACGGCGCCGGCCCCGGGCGGCAGCGCTGGGCCTCGGCCAGGCGGCTCGAGTCCCGCAGCAGCACGGGCACCATCCGGGTGGCCAGGGTCGCGGTCAGCGCGGAGCGGAACGACAGCGGGCGCAGCAGCGCGAGCATCTCGTCGGGATCGACGGCCGCCGTGTAGAGCGCCCCGCAGGTGATCAGCACCACCGCCCGCAGCCCCAGCACGAGCCCGTACACGGCCGCCTCGAGCGTCACGTCGGTCTGCCCGATCAGCGGCACCTCGCCGAGACGCAGGATCACGGTCAGGCCGTTGCGCGTGATCAGCGCGTTGAGGACCGCGATGATCAGCGCGAAGGGCAGCGTGTAGCGAACCGTCCTGGCGACCTCCCGCCCGACGCCCGCCCCCGCCGCGGCGCCGAGCACGGTCAGCCCGAGCGCCCCCAGCACGATCGGATTGGCGATCATCAGCGCGGCCAGCCCGAGCGCCAGGCAGAACAGCGCCCCGGCCCCTGCGCCGGCGCTGTGCAGCGGCGACGGGCGGCGGCGGTAGCTCACGGCGGGCTCATCCCGTCCCGACCGGGAGCGGGATCTGCTCGGTCGGGGTCACCGCCAGGGCGAAGTGGTTGTGGAGGTCACCGGCGTTCAGCGCGCGGGCGGCGGCCGTCACGCCGGCCGCGTCGGTGCCGGTGATGAGCCAGGTCGGGACCGAGGTGTTGTCGGCGGTGGCCGCCACCAGCCCGGCGCCCGCGCCCAGCGTGCGGGCCACGTGCCCGGCCGGATCCAGCAGCTCCAGGGTGCGCCCGCCCGGACCGGCGAAGCGGGCGTAGACACCGCTGGCTCCGGGGCCGTGCTCGATGTAGCTGGCCGCGACCTCCGACTGCAGGTCGCGCCAGGGACCGACGACCACGCCCAGCGTGTCGGGGCCCGAGCCGGTCCCCAGGAGCTGGCTGGCCGCCGGGACCCCGGCCGAGCTGAGCTCGGTGGCCACCCGGCTGCAGGCCGCGCCCACCTCGCTCGCACATTCGATCGTGACCGGCAGGCGCTTGCCGCCGGTGCCGTTGGTGAACGGGGCCGGGAACGAGCCGACCACGGCGGGGATCGAGTCGGTGGCGTGCCAGTCGTGCAGGTCGAACCAGATCCGGTCGTTGCGGTGCACCGGGGTCGTGGCCGCGCCCTGGCCGGCCTGGATGCCGTTCACGTAGTAGAACCAGTCGCGCCGGTCGCTGGTCCCGGCGTTGCCGTTGATCGACTCGACGAAGCCCCCGCCGTACTTCGTGGCGACATTGAAGTGGCGCTCGAGCATGCGCATCACGGTCTCCGCGCCGGGCACGCGGGACTGCTTGACCACGGCCAGCGAGCGGCGGCCGAAGTCCCGGGTCACGGTCAGCGAAACGCCGCCCGTTCCGGGACCGGGCCCGAGGCCGCAGCCGGCGATCGCGACCACGCAGGCGCTCGCGATCGCCGTGACTGCCAACCGCGGTTTCATGGCTGCTGCGCCAACCGCCTCACTTCACGATCTTGAGCAGGATCGTCTCGTGAGCCCTCAGCTTGACGTGGCAGAGGCCGACGCTCGAGCTCTTGCCGTTGACGAACACTCCCCAGTAATCGGGGCTCTTCGGCTTCACGCCCAGCACGGAGGTGACGAAGATGTCCTTGAGACTGGCGTAGTAATGACCCGCCCACTTCCCGTGCGTCGCGGCGGCCAGCGCCCCGGCGCCGCTGTTGCGCGAGCACGTGCCCGTCGGCGTCCCGCCCTTGGTGATCCAGCCCGTCTGGCCATGAACGACGGCCGTGCGCAGGGTCTTGGTCAGGGTCCTGATCTTGACCGTCACGGCCGGCCCTGAGCCGGCGGCCACGGCGGCGGCGGTGCCGGCCAGAGCGATGACGATCGCTCCCAACAGAGCGATAGCGGTCTTGCGATACATGGAGGTGCCACCCCTTTCCACGAGGGCTTGTTGGCTTAGCGGTCGGAGGCTGGTCTCCTGGCTTACGGGCCTTCCAGTCGCGCCTTCCCGGCCGGCGGTGCCGGCCAGTGGCTGGTGTGCGACTGACTTCCCCGATCACAGTGGCGGGACCGCGCCGGAATTGAACCGGCTTCCCATGACCACCGACCTTGAACGGGGCCATCCTACCGCGCGGGCCCGGCACGCAGCGCGCCGTCCGCCGTAGACTCAGAGCCGACGTGACCGTCAACCTCACCCGGATCTACACGCGTCTCGGCGACGCCGGCGAGACCCACCTCGGCGACATGAGCCGGGTGCGCAAGACAGACTCCCGGATCGAGGCCTACGGGACGGTGGACGAGCTGAACGCGCAACTCGGCCTGGCGCTGGCCGTGGCCGGTCTGACTGACCAGTACGCGGGCTGGCTGCGGCGGATCCAGAACGACCTGTTCGACGTCGGCGCCGACATCGCGGCCCCCCTGGGGGGCGAGAAGGAGCGGCTGCGCGTGATCCCCGAGCAGACCACGTGGCTCGAGGAGCGCTGCGATGAGGTCAACGCCGGGCTGGCCCCACTGAGGTCATTCGTGCTGCCCGGAGGAACCCCGGCCGCCGCCCATCTGCACGTGTGCCGCACCGTCTGCCGGCGCGCCGAGCGGCTGGCCATCGCCTGCGGCGATCAGGTCAGCCCCGAGGTGATCCGCTACCTGAACCGCCTGTCTGACCTGCTGTTCATCCTCAGCCGCGGGGCCAACAGCGGCTCCGAGCCGCTCTGGGAGCCGGGCCGCTACCGCTAGGGCGCGCTCCCACCCTAGGCGGGGTGGTGCTCGGCGGCGCCCGTCCGCATCACGCGGAACTCCGGGGCCTGTCCGGTGCGGCGCACGTGTGAGTAGTGCTCGAGATCCTCAGGGGCGGCCACCTCGACGCTGATGCCCTCGGCGATCTCGAACCGGCCCGCCTCGTAGAGCAGCTCCTGATAGCCCGGAGCGGCCTGGTCGGGCGTCTGGGCCTCGGGCAGCGGCAGCCCCTCGATGTCCAGATCATGGTTCCCGCAGCGCAGCAGCCAGCGGCGCCCGCGAGACAGCTTCTCGGCGGTCAGCTTGACGGGGATCGCGGCCGGCGCCGCGTGGGTGCCGTGAGCCGCCGTATCGGCGCGCAGCCCAGCCCGCTCGGCGGTCAGGGCCGTGCACAGGCGCTCCCAATTGCGGCCGTAGGGGGCGGGCACGATCGCCACCGGTCCGGCCGTACCGGCCTCGCCCCGAATCGCGCGGGCCACCGGGCCGACCAGGACGTAGTCGATCTTGTTGACGTTCAGCCACCGCACGACGGCGACGGCGCTCGGCTCGAGCTGCTCGAACCCGGCGAGCAGCTCCGGAGCCTCAGTGGAGATGGCCGGCGAGCGGCGCTTGAGGAGCATGGAAACAGCGTTTCGCCACCGCGGCGGCTACTCCTTCACATCGACCGCGCGATCGTGCTATACGGGCAGCGCGTCGAGCGCGGCCAGGCGCCGCGCCAGCCCCGGGAAGAGACGGCCGATGGCCCGCATCACCTTGGCCTCGGGAGTGATCACGGCCACCGCCCGATCCTCACCGATCGCCCTGAGGATCTCCGCGGCCACCCGCTCGGGAGTGAAGTTGCGCCGGGCATAGAGGCGGGTGACCTCCTGGGCCACGCGGTCCTGCTCCCCCTCGGGGTGGTCGACGTACCGGGTGGCGCGGGTGATGTTGGTGGCGATCAGGCCGGGGCAGGCGGCGGTCACGCCGATCCCGAACGGCGCCAGCTCGGCGCGCAGCGACTCGCTCAGCATCAGCACCGCGGCCTTGGTGGCCGCGTAGGCGGGCAGTGACCGGCTGGGCATGAAGGCGGCCGCGGAGGCCGTGTTCACGATCTGGCCGCCCCCGCCGCGCAGCACCATCGCGCGGCCGAACAGGCGGCAGCCGGTGGCCACGCCGAGCAGGTTGACGTCGACGATCCGCCGCCAGTCCGCGGCCTCGGTGTGCAGGAACGCTCCGGCGATCCCGATGCCCGCGTTGTTGAGGACCACGTCGGGGACCCCCTCGGAGTCCAGGACCTGGAGGGCCATCCGCTCCATCGCCTCGGGATCGGCGACATCGCAGACGAACGTCCGGGCGTGGCCGATCGTCTCCCCCACCGCGGCCAGCGACGGCTCATCACGGTCCACGAGCAGCACTCGCGCGCCGCGCGCGGCCAGCGCCGCCGCCGCCGCCCGCCCGATCCCGCTGCCCGCGCCGGTGACCA
>DASVYO010000102.1:0-7971 GCA_036392135.1 Solirubrobacteraceae bacterium | reverse complement strand
GCGCCGGCGCCGGCCGCGCCCGCCCCCGGCGCCCCGGCCGCGCCGGTCTCCGGGGGCTCCTAGTGAACTCCCTCCGATGATCGCGCTGGCCGCCGCCGGCCCGAGCCCGTTCTGGTTCGTGACCCGCGGCACGGGTGCGGTCAGCCTGGTGCTGCTGACCGTGACCGTGGCTCTGGGTATCGCCAATGTGCGCCGGACGCAGCTGGCCGACCTGCCCCGGTTCGTCACCGACGCGGTGCACCGGAGTGCCTCGCTGCTGGCGGTCACCTTCCTGCTCGTGCACATCGCGACGGCGCTCCTGGACGGCTTCGCGCCGATCACGTTGCTCGACACCGTGATTCCGTTCGGCTCCGCCTACCGGCCGGTGTGGCTTGGCTTGGGGGCGGTTGCGCTGGATCTCATCCTGGCCGTGACCATCACGAGCCTTCTCCGCCGGCGGCTGGGTTACGGCGCCTGGAGATTCACGCACTGGCTGGCCTACGCCAGCTGGCCGGTCGCCCTGTTGCACGGGCTGGGTACCGGTACCGACACCAAGACGCACTGGATGCTGCTGCTCAGCGCGGCCTGCACGATCGTGGTCGTACTGGCGGTTCTGGCCCGGGTCAGCGCCGGCTGGCCAGGACGCCTCGGCCTGCGCCTGGGGGCGCTGGCGGCCGCTGGGGCGATCCCCCTGGGAATCCTGGTCTGGCTGCCCGCCGGTCCCCTCGGACCCCACTGGGCGCAACGCGCGGGAACGCCGGCCACGCTGCTGCACGCCGCCCGGGCGTCATCGGTCACCTACGCCTCGGTGTCGCGCGAAGGCACGGGGGGCGAGCAGGGCGAGCACGAGCATTCGTTCCGCAGTCCTGTCACGGGCGATGTTCGCCGCTCCCCGCTGTCCGGCGGCCAGCAGCTGGTCGACATCTCGTTGCGGGCCCCCGGCGAGGTCCTGAGCCGGCTGGACATCCAGATCCAGGGGCCGGCGGCTCCGGGCGGCGGGGTGGAGATGAACACCAGCCGAGTCACCCTCGGTCCGGCCTCGGATCCAAGCCAGTACGGGGGCCAGGTCACGGCGCTCGACGGATCGAGCATCGTGGCCCGGGTCGATAATCCCGGCCACGCCGCGCTGACGCTGCTCACCCGGCTGCAGCTCAGCCGCGCGGGCGCCCTGGCGACCGGTACCCTGGACGCCACGGCGACCGAGGGGACTCATTGACCGGCGCCCGCGCCATTCTCGCCGGCCTTCTGGCCGGTCTCGCGCTGGCCGGGTGCGGGGCGGTCTCCGCGGCCCACGGTCGGCGCTCGGTCTCGAGCCAGACGTCGACGACGGGGACGGTCAGCCGGGTGGAGCTGGTCCGCCGGCCCGCGCCGCCGGCCTATCCGCTCGTGCGGCCCGTCGCGGGCGGCACGCAGAACACGGGCTTCGTGCCCGCGGTCCTCTGGCGCGGTAAGACGGCGGTCTGGGTGGCTCGGCGCTCGGGTATCGCCCTGCTCTCGTTCGACCAGCGCCTGGTCGGGCTGCATCTGCACTCGGGCACGGTCGATGCCGGTGTCGGCGGCTGGCGCTGGGGAGCGGCGATCGCCGGGCAGGAGCGCCGGCGCCTGGTGGGGGCGTTCAACAGCGGCTTCAAGCTCGATACGGGCTCGGGCGGGTTCATGCTCGGCGGCCGCACCGCCGTGGCGCTCACGCCCGGCCTGGGCTCGATCGTCACCTATGCCAACGGCAGGACCGACATCGGCGCCTGGCACGCGGGCGTTCCCGCGCCCGGCCAGCCGGTCGTCTCCGTGCGTCAGAACCTGCACCTGCTCGTCTCCGGAGGTCGTCCGGCGGGCGACCTCGGCTGCTTCTCCTGCTGGGGCGCGACGCTCGGTGGGACCCCGTCTCCGGCTCGCTCGGCGCTCGGTATCACCGGTGACGGCCACCTGATCTGGGCCGGCGGAGAGACCCTGACTCCGGCCGCGCTGGCCGCGGTCCTGATCGCGGCCCGCGTGCAGCGGGCGGTGGAGCTCGACATCAATCCCGAGTGGGTGGCGGCGTACCTCTACCGCCACGGGCGCCGGTCTCTGCGGGCGGTCCCGATCGTGCCCGGTCAGCCCGGTGTCCCCGGTCAGTTCATGTCCCCCTACAGCCGCGACTTCTTCACCGTCGTCAGCCGTTGATTCCGGGTTTGTGGCGGCCGTAGCTTCGGGGCACGCCGAGGTGAACCGCCGCCCGGCGGCGGGGCTCAGCCGCCCTCGTGGCCGACGGGCATGTGCGCGGTCCAGGTGGAGAACTCCGGGATCAGTGCGATCGCCAGCACCACCCCGGCTACGATCGCGCCGACCACGACCAGCGTGCGTCCCGCGGCTCCGGCCTGGTGAGTGCCGAGGCCGGTCCCGTCGAGGCTCCGGGCGCGCAGCGCGCCGGGCATCTGGACGATGTGGCCGAGGACATGTAGCCCCATGGCGCCGAGCCACAGGATGAAGGTCGCCTTGTGCAGGAGCAGGGCCGGGTCGCGGTGATCGGGTCCGACGATCATCAGCCATACGCCGGTGGCGAACACCCCGACCGTAGTGAGGATGACCGCCGGCGCGAGCAGGCGCAGCCACAGCTCCGGCGGCCCCCGGCGCACGTACTCGCGGTCGCGGGCGTAGTAGCGCACGAAGCGGTAGCCGGTGCTGGCCATCTTCAGCGCGATCGGCCCGAGCAGCAGCAGACCCAGGAACAGATGCTCGGAGATCAGCTGCCCGATGAACAGGATGGTGAGACCCAGCGCGCCCAGCAGCACCAGCAGCACCGCACCGGTTACGGCGGTCAGCTGTTCGTTGCCATCCGGGCCCCCGCGCAGCCATCGTGCCGGGCGCACGCCGTCGCGCACCTGAGGGCGAGAGGGTGCCGTGGCAGCCTGATTTGAGAAGCGCGCGATGGCCACGACGGCGATTCTCAGGGCATCGGCTAAGCGCCGTGTCACAAGCCGATGAGAATCCTATTGTCGTCTCAACTGTCTCCGGTCGGCTCCGGGGCCGGGAGGCGCCGGGCATGACGGCTGATGCCCTGCCAGGCATCACCCTGCTCCCGGACGCGCGCAGCGGCCGAGCGCGGGGTGTAGCGATCCGGTTTCAGCCGCGGATTCGCCAGCTCCTCCCAGCCGATCGGCATCGCCACCGGTGCTCGCGGTCGGGCGCGGACGCCGTAGGGGGCGACCACATGCTGGGCGTACGCGTTGCGGTTGACGTCGACATAGATCCGCGCGCCGCGGTCGGCCCGGTGCCATTCCAGTGTCAGTCGCCGCGGGTTCTCGGCCACCAGTGACTCGGCCACCGACCGGGTGAAGCGATGCACGGCCGTGAAGTCCGGCCCCCGGCGCAGCGGGCAGACGACGTGAACACCGCGGGAGCCGGTCAGCATCGCGTAGGTGACCAGACCGGCATCCCGCAACCGCTCGCCGGCCTCCCGAGCGGCGGCCCGGACATCGGTGAAGCGGGCGCCGGGGGAGGGATCGAAATCCAGGACCAGACGATCCGGATGTCGCGGCTGGTCGGCTCGGGAGAGCCAGACGTGCGGGGTGATGACGTTCTGAGAGGCGAGGTAGACGAGGGTGGCGGGCTCGCTGGCCAGCACCTGGGTGAGCGTCCCCGAGCGCTTGGGCACTTCGACCGTCTCGATCCAGCTCGGGAAGTGGCGCGGCACGGACTTGAGAAAGAAGCCCTTGGCCTCGATCCCGGCCGGGAACGCCTGCAGGGCAAGCGGCCGGCCGCGCAGGTGCGGGAGCATCACCGGCGCGACGCGCTCGTAGTACCGGGCCAGCTCGAGTTTGGTCAGCTCCGGGTTGCTGAACAGGGCCTTGCCGGGATGCGAGATGGCCACGGTCCGGCGGCCGACGCGGAGCTGTTCTCCGGCTTCAGCGGCCATGACGTCTCTCAGGGCTAAAGCATTCGGGCCCCGCAGCCGAAATCAGGTGTGCCGAGCAGACGGGCACGAGATCTGCCGGCGTCCCTGAAGGAGAACCAAGCATGCAAGCACTACTCGAGGAGCCGATGGGCAGGATCGCCTCCCAGCCGGCGGGCATCAAGATTCTGCTGGCCGACGATCACCCGCTGATCATCGCCGGCATCCGCCGCACGTTGGACAACGTCTATGACATGGAGGTGGTCGGCGAGGCTCGCACCGGGGAGGAGCTGCTGCAGCTGGTCGAGCGCCGCCGGCCCGACATCGTGCTGATGGACTTCAAGATGCCGGGCGTCCATGGCGTCGAGGTGATCGAGCGGATCCGGAGCGGCTGGCCGGAGGTCAAGATCGTGGTCCTGTCGGCCTCCGATGAGCGTCCGATCATCGACGCCGCCCTTCACGCGGGCGCCAGCGCGTACGTCCTCAAGAGCGCGCAGACGGTCGACATCGCCTCGATTCTGCGTCAGGCCTCGAGCGGCGCCGTATTCCACGCGCCGGCCTCGGCGCCGGCCCGCCCGGGCGCCGCCTACGAGCCGGCGGCCCCGCTGCTCACCGACCGTGAGCGCTCGATCCTGTCCGCCGTCGCCTCCGGGATGACGACCTCGGCGATCAGCCGGGACCTGTGGATCAGCGAGCACACGATCAAGTTTCATCTGACCAACATCTACCGCAAGCTCGGCGTGGCCAACCGTGCCGGCGCGGTGCGCTGCGCGCTGGAGAACGGGATCGTCTGACTTCTGCGCCGCGCCCCGGCCTGCGCCGCCTGGCCCTCTAGCTCCGGTCAGAGCCATCCTGTAGGGGCTGGGGCGACGGCGCATCATCAACCGCCCGCGCCGGCAGCGTTGCCGAGATAGCGGTTCCCCCACCGGGCCGGCTGTCGATACGGGTGACGCCACCCAGCATCCGCACCCGCTCGTGCATGCCGACCAGGCCGAGCCGCCCGGCGCGAGCGGCTGCGACCAGCGTGTCCTCGGGCTCGAAGCCCTTGCCGTCATCGCGGATCTCGACCTGCAGCACCTCGTCGCCGGCGGCGATCATGATCTCCACCTGTCCGGCCTCGCTGTGCTTACGGATGTTGCTGAGCGCCTCGCGAATGAGGGACAGCAGAGCGATCTGCTGCGATTCGGTCAGCTCGTCGAGATCGCCAGTGAACCCGACCTTTGGCACGACGCCGGTGCGGGCGGCGAACGCGTCGGTGATGCTGCGAACCTCGTCCGGGACCGTGCCCGAGGCCAGGAGCGGTGAACGGACCGCGCTCGAGAGCCGGCGCAGATCGCCGTCGAGCGCGACCAGCTGAGCCTCGAGATCGTCCAGGCGGCCGAGGAGCCGCTCCGCGTTCGGCTCGTCAGTCAGCATCGGGCGCAGCTGCTCACGGAACAGAGCCAGGTCCTGCGCGAGCAGGTGGACGTCCTGCTGAGGCCCGTCATGGAGATCGAAGCGCAGCCGCGCCAGCCGCCGCTGGGCCGAGCTGAGCAGGGGATCGGCAGCCGGCGGCTCCCTGACCGCCGGGGTGTCGCGATCCAGGAGCGCCGACAGTGCCGGTCCCGCCGCGGCCAGCAACAGCTCGTCCTCGTCGGGGGTCAGGGCCGAACCCTCGATGACGAGGGCGCCCGGCGGCGGCCGCAGCCGTTCCACGCGGGCGGCGCTGAGCGCCGCGCCGGTGGGCGGGGAGTAAGCGTCGTCGGCGAGCAGATGCTGCGCGACCGCGCGCACGGAGTCGTTCGCATCGCCGGGACGTCCAGCCTGGGCGACCTGGGTGAGCCCCTGATCCGTCAGAGTCCACAGCGTGACCGAGCCGGCCTCGCTGAAGGCGCGCAGGAAGGCCAGGTGGACCTCGATCGCCACCCGGGCTGAGAGGCCCAGCAGCCGGCCGCCCTGCAGAACGTCGCGGGCCAGCGCCAGGCTGGGCACCCCGGCAACCGCCTGCAGCCGGGCGATGAGTCGCCGCGCCTGGGCCGGCTCGGCGGCGAGATCGACGGCAACCAGCATCAGCAGCTCGCCGGCATAGCTCAGCTGGGCGAGCGGGATCGCCTCCGGCTGGTGGCCCGCGGCCGCGTAGAGCACCTCGGCGCGCGTGCGGGCCAGGCGGCGCGGGGCGCGTGGGATGCTGATCCCGGCGGTGGCCTCATCGACACGCCGCAGTGCCCGCTGGAGCTCCACCGGGTCGCGGGGGCCGATCCTGGAGATGTTGGCCATGGCGCTCCATTCTCCCCCAGCGGGCCAGAGCCTTTAGAACAAGCGTTTAGAGATGAAGCCCCTGCACGTGCGCGAAGGAGGGATATCGAGACAGCGCCGAGAGGAGCTGGGGCCGCGTGGAAGTCGTGCTCCGGTGGCGTCCGAAGCCGCGCAGACGCAGCCGGCGGCGAGAACTGAACGAGTTGGCGCCCAGGGCCGGGACATGGACCTCGGAGAACTGCGCCAGATAGCTCGCCGGAAGCCGGTCGGTGCCGAACCATCCGGCTCCTCCGCCGAGGGGGCGAGCGAAGCCGCTGGTCCCGAAGTAGCGGTTGCCGATCCGCATGAAGGTGTGCGTCGGGTTGTAGAAGATGGTCACCCGGCCGGGGCCGCGGGGGAAACCCCAGTTGCCGATGTCGCCGGAGACCGTGGTCGGCACCCTGTAGCCGGCCTGCTGGATGACGTATGACACCGATCCCGAGCAGTCAAACGGTGCGAAGCGCGCCGGCTGCTCGTGTCCGCCGCCCCATAGGTAGGGGAAGTTCGCGGCACTGACCATGTTCGCGGCCGCCACCAGGCGGACGTAGTGGGAGAGAACGCCGCCGCGGAAGCGGACGGTCGGCTGGCGCCGCTGGTAGGTGGCGAAGTAGACCGAGACCACGCCCCGCCGGACCGACTGGCGCTCGGGGCGGATGGTGGCCGCGATCGCGCGCGCGCGCGACATGACCATGTTCACGTACCAGCTGGCGTGGTTGTAGGCATACACGGCGCCCCAGAGGTTCGTCGCCGCGCCGGCCGCCGCCAGGTAGCGGGCGGCCGAGAAGATCGCGTCACGTGGGTCATACGGGTTGGGAACGCTGTGGCCGTCGACGGCCAGGCCCCACTGGTGCCAGGTCGAGGGCTCGAACTGCATCCAGCCGATCGCGCCCGCCGAGGAGGTGTTGAGGTTGCGGCCGTAGTCACTCTCGACGGCGTTGATGGCCGCCAGCACCTCCCAGGGGACGTTGTACCGGCGGCCGGCCTCCATGTAGACGGGGATCAGGAAGCCAGGCGGCGTGTTGCCGTTGGCCAGCAGGTTCGACAGATTGCCGAGCGCCCCGAGGAGGGCCGGGTCCTCGGTGACTGTTCCGGTCCACGTGCTCGGTCCGTAGAAGCCGGGCGGGTTGGTACTCAGCGTGGAAACGCCGACCGCAGGCGTGGTGGTTCCGGGCAGCGCAGCCGATGAGGTCCCGCCCCGGCCGCCGGCCAGGGGGGCGCCGCCGGGGCTCGGATGATGGTGGCTCCGCGAGTGCGCGCGGGGGTGTGAGCTCGGCTCGGGCCGGGAGCGGTTCACCTGCGGTGATGTGATGGCCGCGGGCGGCGGGCTCGGCGCGACGGTCGGCGCGGCGGACGACGGCCCTGGCGTGGTCGTGGTGCTCGGCTGGGTGGCCGTGGGCGGTTGCGTCGCCGTGGGAGTCTGGGTGGCCGTGGGGGTCTGGGTGGCCGTGGGGGTCTGGGTGGCCGAGGGTGGTTGCGTGGGTTCGATGGTGCCGGTGACGGCCCCGCTCGAGGTTCCGGCCGTGGCCGGCGGGCTCGGCGTAGCCACCGGGATGCTGGTCGCCGACGTGGCGGCGGAGGCGGAGGCGGTGCTCGTGGTGCCGGCCGCCCGAGTGGGTCCGGGCCGGATGGGGGCGAGCCGGGTGGGGGTGAGGCCCTCGACGCGGTTGCCCTTCACCCGGCGCCGGGCCAGCCGGTCCTGCGCGATGCGCGCCTGGTCGACGATCCGCTCCCGGGGGCCCGAGGGGTGCAGGGCCGGGGCCGCGGCGGCGGCCACGGCCAGGGCAGGCGTTGAGGTGGCGGTCACGGCGACCGCAGTGGCCACAGCCACCGTTCGACGGAGATGACCCCCG
>DASVYO010000101.1:0-21173 GCA_036392135.1 Solirubrobacteraceae bacterium | reverse complement strand
CCGCACCGGCTCCGGCGCCGAGCGCCCCGGCCATGGCCGCCGCCCCGCCGCGGCGCCGGGCGCCGGGCCGGATCGGCTCCGTGCGGGCCGTCAGGGGCTGTGTGGAGGCCGTCGGGGGGCTGGCCAGGACCCGATCGAGGTCGTCGGTGAAGGCCTGGGCGGTGGGGTAGCGGGCCTCGGGGTCCTTGGCCATCCCGCGCGCCAGCACGGCATCGACGGCGGGCGGCAGCGAGGGCTCGCGCTCGCTGGCCGGCGGTGGCTCGTCCTCGATGTGCTGACGAGCCTGAGCGGCGAAGTGGGTGGCCGTGAACGGCCTCCCGCCGGTCAGGAGCTCGAACGCCGCCACGGCCAGCGCGTACCGGTCGCTGGCGCCGGTGGCCTCCTTGCCCAGGGCCTGCTCCGGAGCCAGGTAGGCGGCGGTGCCGAACAGCTGGCCGGTGCTGGTGATCGTGTCCTCGCTCTGCAGGTGCGCGATCCCGAAGTCGGCCACGTGCAGGCTGCGGTGGCGATCGAGCAGGAAATTGGCCGGTTTGATGTCGCGATGGACGATTCCGCGCTCATGCGCGTGATCCAGCGCGGAGGCGGCCTCGCCCATCCACCTTCGGGCCTCCTCGGGCGTCACCGCCCTCGTCCGCAGCGCGTCGGCGACGGTGCCGCCGGCCAGATACTCCATGACGATGAACGCGCGAGGAGAGGCTCCGCCGTCCTCCGGCTCGATGTCGCCCACGTCATAGATCGTCACCACATGGGGATGGTTGGAGACGCGGGCGGCCGCCCGTGCCTCGCGCATGAAGCGCCGCACGGCGTCGTCGTCGTGGGCGAAGCGATCCGAGAGCACCTTGATGGCCACCGAGCGCCCGAGCACCCGGTCCTCGGCGCACCACACCGACGCCATCCCGCCCGTGGCGATATGACGTTTGACGCGGTAGCGATCGGGAAGCCTGAGCCCGAAGGCGGGCTGGGCGGAGGTCCTGGCGCCGGTGCTCATTGGGGTGTTGCTGTACCCGGTTGAGTTCTGATGCAAGCCAAACCAGGCTCCGATGGTAGACGCCGGGATCGACGACGACCAGGAAATGGGGATTTCGTCCCGCTACGCGCGCGCCTCGGTGCGCGCCTCCGGCCTGTCTATACTCGCCCCGCGATGCCCAAGACCTGTCATGTGTGCGCGAAGGGCCCTGCCTTCGGCAACAGCCGCAGCCACTCGATGGTGGCCACCCGACGCCGCTTCGATCCCAATCTGCAGCGCGTTCGTATCGACGACAACGGGACTCCCCGCCGCGTCTACGTCTGCACCCGTTGCCTCAAGGCCGGGAAGATCGTCAAAGCCAAGTAGATGGGGGACCACGAAGTGGGAGCCCCCGAGCGGTCGGGCCAGCTCTCCGCCGTGTCCGATCCCAGCCTCATCCGCTTCCGGGCACTGGTCGAGGCGGGGCTGGCCGCACTCGAGGCGCGGCGTGAAGAGGTCAATGACCTGAACGTGTTCCCGGTCGCCGACGGCGATACCGGCGACAACATGGTCCTCACGCTCCGCGCGGTGCTGCAGGAGCTCGACCGCCTGGCCAGCGCCTCGGAGGGGCGGACGATCGACGAGATCGGGCGGGACGAGATCGTCGCCTCGGTCGCGCGGGCGGCACTGCTCGGTGCCCGCGGCAATTCCGGCGTGATCCTCTCCCAGCTGATCCGCGGGGCGGCTGAGGAGCTGGCCAGCCGGCCCGGAGAGCTCGTGGACCCGGTCCTCATCGGGGCCGCCCTGGCCCGCGCCGCCGACCAGGCCTACGGCTCGGTCCGCGAGCCGGCCGAGGGCACGATTCTCACCGTCGTGCGCGAGATGGCCCATCGGGTGGCCTCCGAGCTCGCCCACTCCCCGGAGGCCCGCCTCGGACGCGACGCGACGGTGCTCGAGCAGGACGAGGTGATCGCCCAGGTGATTGAGTCGGCGCTTCACGCCGGCCAGGAATCAGTGCGCCGGGGTCCCGACCTGCTGCCCATCCTGCGCGAGGCGGGCGTCGTGGACGCCGGCGGCTACGGCCTGACCGTCCTGCTGGCCGGGATCGTCGGGGCGCTGCGCGGCGGTGACGCGCCGTCGCTGGAGCATCACGCCGCGGCGCGCGTGTCCCACCCCCAGCACGGCTCGAGCACCTTCCGCTACTGCACGAACTTTGCCGTCACCGGCCGTGGTCTCGAGCAGCGCCGGTTCATCAACGCGCTCGAGCAGATCGGCGACTCCGTGCTGGTCGTCGGCGACGCGACCACGCTCAAGATCCACGTCCACACCGACGACCCGGATGCGGCCACCGCACTGTTCGCCGACGCCGGGGCGGTCTCCCACCTCGACGTGGCCGACATGAGTGTCCAGGTCAAGGCCCGAGACGAGCGCCTCGAGCCCGGCGTCCCGAGCGCCACCTGCGGCGCGCTGGCCGTGATCAACGGCAACGGGATGGCGGCGCTGTTCGAGAGCCTTGGCGTCCAGGTCCTGGACGGCGGCCCGACGCTCAACCCGTCCACCTATGACCTGCTGGCGGCCATCCACGCCGTCGATGCCGAGCAGGTCGTCGTCCTGCCCAACAGCGCCAACGTGATCATGGCCGCCGAGCGCGCCGCCGAATTGTCCGAGCGGGCTGTGAGCGTCGTGCCCGCCCGTTCACAGCAGGCCGGCCTGGCCGCCGCCGTCAGTCTCGACCGGGAACGCAGCGCGGTGGAGAATGCCGAGGCGATGCTGGCCACGCTGGCCCATGTCCGCACCGGGGCCGTCGCGCCGGCGGCGCGGGATGACGCGCAGGGCCGCTTCCGGGCCGGCGACGCCGTGGGCTTCGTTGAGGAGGAGCTCGTCGCCTGGGGCCAGCCCCGCGAAACGCTCCGGGACGTGCTCGCCCAACTGGCGCAGAGTGCCGAGCTGATCACCTGCCTGCGCGGCGCCGATGCGCCGCTGGACGATCAGACCGTCCATGCGCTGGCCACCGACGCGATCGAGTTCGAGCTCTCCGAAGGCGGCCAGCCGAGCTACTGGTGGCTGCTGGCCGCCGAGTAGGACCCGCCCGTCCGGGCTGAGCGCACGGACGCCGACCGCGGCGGCGGTCATCATCCTGAAATGACCGCGGTCGCCGGCTTCTCCGCTACTGGCTTCGGGTCCTCGCGCCCGCTTGAGGAGGCCGAGCTGGCAGCGGCCCCGGTTCGCTATCCACGGCCCTCGAAGCTGGAGGTGGCGCTCCGGGTCGAGGGGACCAAGGCGGCCCGGGCGGCGGAGGCGCTCGGACTGTGCACTGTGGGCGACCTGCTCCAGCACCTGCCCCGCGACCGCCGGGAGGCGCGGTCGGTGGCCCAGCTGGTACCGGGTGAGGTGGCCACCGTGGTCGTCGAGGTGCGCAGCATCGGCTCGCGTCCCGTTCGCCGTCGCGGCATGCGGCCGCTCGTCGAGGCCACGGTCGCCGATGACTCGGGGGTGATGAAGGTCACCTTCTTCAACCAGCCCTGGCTGGCTCAGCGTTACCCGCCGGGGACCCGCCTGGTCCTGCACGGGAAGTTCGAGGCTCGCAACCGGTTTCGGGTCCAGGGCCACGCCCCGACGGCCGAGGCCGCCGGCGGCGAGCATGCGGTGGCCCACTACGGCGCCACGGAGGGTCTCTCCTCAACCCAGATCCTGGCCCTGGTCCGAGCCCACGCGCCGGCGCTCGACGAATTCGCAGAACCGCTGCCGGCTCTCCTGCGCACCCACGAGCGGCTGCCCGAGCGCCGCAGCGCCCTGGCCGCAGTGCACTTCGACAGCGACGCAGCGCAGGCCCTCGGTCGGCGGCGGCTGGCCTTCGAGGAGCTGTTGCTGATGCAGCTCGGCCTCCTGCGCCGGCGTCGTCAGCGCCGCGGTGGCGCCCGTGGCCCGTCGCTCGGCGGCCCCCGGGAGCTGACCGCACGCTGGCTGGAGACGATGCTCCCGTTCAGCCCGACCGGCGATCAGCTGGCCGCGATCGCCACGCTGGATGAGGACCTGGCCGGACCGCGCCCCATGCAGCGGCTGCTGATGGGCGAGGTCGGCTCCGGCAAGACGGTGGTCGCGCTGTACGCCCTCCTGCGGGCCGTCGAGCTCGGCCATCAGGGCGCGCTGATGGCGCCCACCGAACCGCTGGCCGAGCAGCATTTCGCCACGATTCAGGCGCTGATGCCGGGGGAGGCGGTGCCGATCGGCCTGCTCACCGGGTCGACTCCGGCCCGGCGCCGCCACGACCTGCTGGCCAAGCTCGCCACCGGCGAGCTGTCATTGATCGTCGGCACGCACGCGCTGATCGAGCCCCCGGTCGAGTTCGCCGACCTGGCCGTCGCCGTCGTCGACGAGCAGCATCGCTTCGGCGTGCGTCAGCGGGCAGCGCTCGACGCCAAGGCGCCGCCGGGACTGAGCCCCCATGTCCTGCACATGACGGCCACCCCGATTCCGCGCACCCTCGCCCTGGCGGGCTACGGAGACCTGGATTTCACCCAGCTGCGCGAGCTGCCCCGCGGGCGCCAGCCGATCCAGACCCACGTCTGCTCGACCGAGCGCGAGCGGGCCCGGGCCTACGACCGGATCCGGGAGGAGCTGCGGGCCGGTCGCCAGGCGTTCGTGGTCTGTCCGCTGGTGAGCGAATCCGAGCTGCTGCAGGCCCGGGCGGCCACGGCGGAGTTCGAGCGCCTGCGTGACGGGGAGCTGCGCGATTTCCGCGTCATGCTGATGCACGGGCAGCTTCGGCCGGCCGAGAAGCAGCAGGCGATGAGCGCGTTCGCGGCCGGCGCGGCCGACGTCCTGGTGGCCACCTCGGTCGTCGAGGTGGGGATCGACGTGCCCAACGCGACGGTCATGCTGGTCGAGGACGCCGACCGGTACGGCATCTCGCAG
The DNA here is from genome assembly GCA_036392135.1 of Solirubrobacteraceae bacterium. Classification (GTDB taxonomy): domain Bacteria; phylum Actinomycetota; class Thermoleophilia; order Solirubrobacterales; family Solirubrobacteraceae; genus Palsa-465. The sequence continues at coordinate 16,312 of DASVYO010000101.1, read as the reverse complement.
CTGCATCAGCTCCGCGGCCGGATCGGGCGCGGGGAGCACGCGTCACTGTGCCTGTTGTTCGGTCCCAAGGGCTCGGCTCGCCTGCAGGCGCTGGCCGATCACAACGACGGCTTTCGCCTGGCCGAGATCGATCTCGAGCTGCGCGGCGAGGGAGAGCTGGTCGGCACGCGCCAGAGCGGGCAGGCCCAGTTCAGGGTGGCCGAGCTGCCGCGGGACGCCGAGATCCTCGAACGCGCGCGGGCGCGGGCGGAGCAGATCGACGACGTCGATCCCGACCTGGCGAGGCCCGAGCACACGCTGATCGCCGTGGCGCTCGAGCGGCGCTACGGCCCCGAGGCGCTGGCTCCCATCCGGGCCTGAACCGGTTCTCGGCGGAGCTGACCATGCGGGTGATCGGCGGCCGATACGGCGGACGGGAGCTGATCGCCCCCCGTGGGCGAGCCACCCGACCCACCTCCGACCGCGTCCGCGAGGCGCTGTTCTCGATTCTCGCCGACGTGTCCGGGGCGCGCGTCCTGGACCTGTTCGCCGGCTCGGGGGCGCTGGCCATCGAGGCCCTGTCCCGGGGAGCCGCGTCCGCAACCCTGGTCGACTCCGGAGGGCCCGCGGTGAGCGCCATCCGGCGCAACCTCCAGGCGCTGGAACTGGAGGCCGAGGTCGTGCGCCAGCCGGTCATCCGTTTTCTCGGGCGCGCACGGGCCGACGCGCGTTTATACGATCTCGTGTTCGCAGACCCTCCATATCGGCATGCGGGCTCGCTGTCAGCGGAGCTCACGGCAAGCCTGGCGCCGGTGCTGGCCCCCGCGGCCCGCGTCGTCACCGAGTCAGACCGCCGTGACCCACTCGACCTTGGGCTCGACCTCCGTGATGAGCGTCGCTACGGCGACACCCTGATCCGAATCCACACCGCCACCCCTGATCAATGAGCCTGGTCCGAAGCACCCCGAACCGGGTAGAGCGACCCAAGCCATGACTCCCGATAACCGAACCGCCATCTGTCCGGGCACCTTCGACCCCGTCACCTACGGTCACCTGGACGTGATCTCCCGCGCCTCGGTGATGTACGACACCGTCGTGGTCGCCGTCGTCAACCTGCCCTGGCGCAAGGGCGGCACGCTGTTCTCGGCCGAGGAGCGGATCGGCTTCCTGGCCAACGCGACCCGCGAGTTGCCCAACATCGAGATCGAGACGTTCAGCACGCTGCTGGTCGATTTCGCGCGCGAGAAGGGCGCCATGGCGATCGTCAAGGGGCTGCGCGCGATCTCGGACTTCGAGTACGAGCTGGAGATGAACCAGCTCAACCGGCGCCAGGCCCCCGAGATCGAGTCCGTTTACCTGATGGCGTCGGCCAAGTACAGTTTTCTGAGGTCTAGCGGCGTGAAAGAGCTCGCGACCTTCGGAGGGGACATCGCTGATCTGGTCCCGGACGAGGTGGCGCGGCACCTAAAGGAACGGCTCGGCCGGTGACGAAAAAGAGGAACGCGCAATGGATGTCCTGGTACTAATCGACAAGCTGGACGATCTCGTCCACAACGCCAAGCCGGTCCCCCTGACCGACCAGGTGCGCGTGGACAAGGAGGAGATCTACGACATCCTCGACCAGATGCGGGCCACGATCCCTGAGGAGATCAAGCAGGCCCGCTGGATCGTCAAGGAGCGTCAGGAGATGCTGGCCGAGGCCAAGCGCGAGGCCGAGCGGATCGTCAAGGAGGCCCGCGAGCGCCAGGAGCGGCTGATTTCCGATGAGGAGATCACCAAGCAGGCCGAGCGCGCCGCCGAGGACATCATCGAGGACGCCCGCTCCCGCGAGCGCGAGATCCGCCTTGGCGCCGAGGACTACGCCGACGAGATCCTCAACACCCTCGAGGTCAACCTCTCCAAGTTCATCGCCGCCGTCCAGCGCGGGCGTGACCGGCTGGCCGGCAAGGACGAGCCGGCCGAAGTCTCCTAGCGGCCCCCGGGGTCCCAAACTTCCCCTATACGCAAGTTTGGGACCTCGGCTCTGACCACTACCGGGTCTCGAAGGACGCCAGCCCCTGCGGCTGCTCGGAGCTGACCTCGACGTTGCGCACGCGCGCCCGATCCGGGCCCCGCCGGCAGAAGGCGATGACGCGCTCCACGGCCTCAGGGGGGCCCTCGAGGACGACCTCGACGGTGCCGTCGTCACGATTGCGAGCGCTCCCGGCCACGCCTGCGGCCGTGGCCTGGGCGCGGGTGCAGTCCCGGAAGAACACGCCCTGGACCCGTCCGTGGATGATCAGCCGGCGCCGGATGACCGATTCGCTCATGGGAGGCACGCTACCGCCGTCGGCGCGTCTCGGATCGCGGTTCCGTCCGCCACCCGCGCCATGCTGGACTGTTGATGAGCACCCTCTTTTTCCTGCTCGGGCTGGTTATCGGTGGCGGCGTTGTCGTCCTGGGGTTACGACCCCGCCTGCGGGCCGCCGCCGCCGACGCCCAGCGGGCGGCGGAGCTCGATCGCGAGCTGACCCGCGCCCACGCCGACCTCGAGCACGAGCGCGCCCGGGCGGAGGAGCGGCTGGCCACGGTCAACGATGCCCAGGAGCGGCTGTCGGCGTCTTTCAAGGTGCTCAGCCAGGAGGCTCTGCAGGCATCGGTCTCCCAGCTGGCCGAGTTCTCCAAGGCTCAGCTCGAGGCCGCGCATGCCCACGCCAGCGGTGAGCTGGAGAAGCGCCAGCTGGCGGTCGAGCAGCTCGTCGCCCCGATCAAGGAGCAGCTCGGCCGGGTCGACACCCAGCTGGTCGCGCTCGACCGGGAGCGCAGCGAGTCGCGCGGCCGGCTCGAGGCTCAGCTGCGGACGCTCAACGAGACCGGCGAGCGGCTGCGGACCGAGACCGGGGCCCTGGTCACCGCGCTGCGCAAGCCCAACGCCCGTGGCCAGTGGGGGCAGATGCAGCTGCGCAACGTGGTCGAGCTGGCCGGCATGGTCAAGCACTGCGACTTCTCCGAGCAGTCCTCATCGACCGACGGTGAGAGCACGATCCGGCCCGACCTGATCGTCAACCTGCCCGGCGGCAAGCAGGTCGTCGTCGATGCCAAGGCGCCCCTGCAGGGCGTGTTGGACGCCTACCAGGCGCGTGATGAGGCCGAGCGCGAGCAGCATCTGCGCGATCACGCCCGGTTGCTGCGCAAGCACGTCAAGCTGCTGGCCGACAAGGCCTACTGGACGGGCCTCGAGGCGGCGCCCGATTTCGTGGTCATGTTCCTGCCCGGTGAGCATCTCTACGGCGCCGCGCTCGAGGCCGACCCGGTCCTGATCGAGGACGCGATGGCCCGACGGGTCCTGATCGCCACGCCGACCACGTTGCTGGCCATGCTCCGTGCGGTCAGCTACGGATGGCAGCAGGAGCGAGTCGCCGAGTCAGCCCAGGCCATCTCCGACCTGGGACGCGAGCTCCACGGCCGGCTGGTGAAGCTCTCGAACCTGATGGCCACCGTCGGAGCGCGGCTGAACAGCACGGTTCGGGCCTACAACGACACCGTCGGCTCCTACGAGGCGCGCGTGCTGCCGGCGGCCCGCCGGTTCGCCGACCACGGGGCGGTGGCCGAGGGCCGCGAGCTGCCCGCTCTGGAGCCGGTGACCACCAGCGCCCGCAGCGTCAACGCGCGGGAGCTGACGCTCGAGCTCGGCCTCGACGCCGAGCCGGGGCCTGAGCCCGAGTCCGATCGGCCGCTCCGCGCCCGCCGCCTGCGCGCCGCTGAGTAGTCGCCGCAGGGGCCCGCGCGGGAACCCTAAACCTGCTCCCCGGAGCCGCGGGTGGTCCACCAGCGCAGCAGGTCCTCGTGCTGGTGGGGGAGAGGACGCGCCGAGGGCTTGCGGGTCTGCACGCGGCCGAGCGCCGTCTCCACATCGACGCCATCCTTGATGGCCACCACGCCGGCGGCGACCGCGGCCGAGCGCTGCCAACCGGCCCGGCAGTGCAGGTAGGTCCGTTCCCCGGCCCCCAGCCAGCTCACGACCTGCCGGACGGCGGCCTCGATCGCCTCCGGCGGCAGGCGCCCGTAGTCCTGGAGGTTCATCCGGGTCTCCTCGATGCCGGCGGCATCGAGCGCCGCCACCACCTGCTCGCGCTGGCCCGGGGCGTACTCCTGGTCCTCGACCAGGTTGAGCACGTGACGGACCCCGAGGCGCTCGAGCATCCTCACGTCCGAGAAGTCGAGCGGGTAGGCGCCGATCAGCAGCTCATCATGGACGTCGGCGAAGCCGTAGGCGAGGAACCATTCGGACACCCCGGACATGATCGCGGTTCGCGCCCCCGGGCGATCGGTGGCAGACACCCCGGGCCTCGCCGCCCGGTCCGCGCGCGTACCAGGACTGCCGCGCGGGGCCGGGGGCCGGCCTGGCCGTGATTGGATAAGCGGCATGCCCTCCGCCATCTCCGACGGGGTTCATGTCGCCGGCACCCTGGCCCGGGCCGGCATGCTGCGCCCGAGCCGGCCCGACCGTGCCCTGCGCGCCCTGAGCGGGCTGCTCCGCTGGGGGCCGGGCCTGGCCTCCGGCTATCTCGGCTCCGCCGCCCGCTACCCGCACGAGCCCGCGATCATCGACGAGCTGGGCATGCTGACCTTCGCTCAGGTCGAGGCCCGGTCCAGCGCGATCGCCCGGGGCCTGGCCGGCTACGGGGTGAGGGCCGGTGACGGCGTGGCCCTTCTGTGCCGCAACCACCGCTGGTTCGTGGAGACCAGCCTGGCCGTGGCCAAGCTCGGGGCGAACGCGATCTACCTCAACACGTCGTTCGCCGGTCCTCAGGTGAGTGAGGTGGTGGCCCGCGAGACCTCGAAGGCGATCGTCTACGACGCTGAATTCAGCGCCGCGGTCGCGCCGGCCACGGCCGGCCAGCCGGGCATCATCGCGTGGACGGAGCCTGACTCGCCGGCCGGCGCCACGGCGACGCTGCAGCAGCTGATCGAGACGCGCTCCGCCGATCCTCTGCCGCCTCCCGAGCGCCCGGGTCGCACGGTCATCCTGACCTCCGGAACCACGGGCTCGCCCAAGGGCGCCAACCGTCCGGCGCCCAGCTCCCTGCAGCCCGTCGCGGCGTTGCTGTCGGCGATCCCCCTGCGCTCGCGCGAACCCACCGTGATCGCCGCCCCCCTGTTCCACTCCTGGGGCTTTGCCCACATGATCTTCGGAGCCGGCCTGGCCTCGACCCTGATCCTGCACCGCCGGTTCAGCGCCGAGCAGACGCTGTCCGCGATAGCGGAACATCGGGCCAGCGCCCTGATCGTCGTGCCGGTGATGCTCCAGCGGATGCTGGAGCTGGCCCCCGAGACGATCGCCCGCTTTGACACCAGCAGCCTCCGCGTGATCGGCGCCAGCGGCTCCGCACTGCCCGGTCCGCTCGCCCAGCGGGTGATGGACGTGTTCGGTGACACGCTCTACAACCTGTACGGCTCGACCGAGGTGGCGTGGGCCACGATCGCCTCTCCCCGGGACCTGCGGGCGGCTCCGGGCACGGCCGGGCGACCTCCCCGGGGCACCGTGGTGCGGATCCTGGGCCTCCAGGGAGAGGAGTTGCCTCCGGGCGAAACCGGGCGCATCTTCGTCGGCAGCGAGCTCCTGTTCGAGGGCTACACCGGAGGCGGCGACAAGGCCCGGATCGGCTCGCTGATGGCCACCGGCGACGTGGGCCATTTCGACGCCGAGGGGCGCCTGTTCGTCGACGGGCGCGACGACGACATGATCGTCTCGGGAGGCGAGAACGTGTTCCCGGCCGAGGTTGAGGACCTGCTGGCGGGCGTGCCCGGGGTCACCGAGGTGGCCGTCATCGGCGTGCCCGATGAGGAGTTCGGGCAGCGCCTGCGTGCCTACGTGGTGCTCGCCCCCGGCGCCGAGCTGACCGAAGCCGCGCTCCAGGCTCGCGTCCGCAGCCACCTCGCCCGCTACAAGGTTCCCCGGGAGGTCCTGTTCGTGGAGGAGCTCCCTCGCAACGCCACCGGCAAGATCCTCAAGCGCAAGCTGGACGGCGCCTGAGGCAGCTTCTCGGCTCGTCCTAAGCTCGAGTCATGGCCCCGCGCAGTGACAGCTTCGATCTGGCCGGGCTGCGCCTGAGCACCGGCGAAGGACGCCGGCTCGGGCTGGGGGTCGAGATCGGCCCGTTCGAGCTCGGCGGCGAGGCCTACCGGGTCGAGCCGGAGCTGGTTCCGGTGGTCCTGGACGTCTCCAAGACCACCGGTGACGGCTACGCGCTGCGACTGCACTTCTCAGCCGCGCTGGCCGGCCCGTGCATGCGCTGCCTGTCCGATGCCCAGCCGGAGTTCGCCGTCGAGGCCCGGGAGGTCACGCAGCCCGGGGGTGGTGAGGAGCTCGAGTCTCCCTACGTGGAGGGCGGAGTGCTGGATCTGCGCAGCTGGGCGCGCGATGCGCTGGCGCTGGCCCTGCCCGCCCAGATCCTCTGCCGGCCGGAATGCGCGGGGCTGTGCTCGGTGTGTGGCGCCGATCTGAACCAGGCCGGGCCCGATCACCACCACGAGCCGGAGCCGGACCCGCGCTGGAGCAAGCTCTCGGAGCTGAAGTTCGACGCCTGAGCGGCCCTGCTAGCCTCCGCCCTCTCATGGCCGTACCGAAGCAGAAGCAATCACACTCGCGCACGACCAAGCGGCGCTCGACCCACAAGGTCACGGCCGGTACGCACAACGCGTGTCCGCAGTGCCAGAGCCCGCGACGCCCTCACCGTGTCTGCCCGACCTGCGGCTATTACCGCGGGCGTGAGGTGATCGCTGACGGCGGGCCTTCCGCCGCCTGACCGGCTCGGCACCATGGTCACCGTCGCCGTTGACGCGGGCGGAGCGGATCTGGGCCCCGCCGAGGTCGCCGCCGGAGCCGCGCAGGCGGCTCGGGCGGGCATACGCGTGATCCTGTTCGGGCCCGCCGCCGAGATCGGTGCCGTCCCCAGCGGCGTGGAGATCGTCGATGCGCCGATCTCGATCGCCAAGGCCGCCGACCCGGCGTTCGCCGTGCGCTCCACGCCTGAGGCCTCGATCGTCCAGGCCGCCAGGGCCGTCGCCGACGGCCGAGCGCAGGCCCTCGTCTCCGGCGGCTCGACCGGCTCGGCGCTGGCCGCCGGCCTGTTCAACCTCCGGCGTGATCGCGGTATCTACCGCCCGGCGCTGGCCCTCCCGGTCCCGCTGCCGGGTGCGCCCCCCGTGGTGCTCCTGGACGTGGGCGCCAACGTGAGCTGCCGCCCGGAGCACCTGGTCCAGTTCGCCCATATGGGGTCGGCGTTCGCCCAGGCCGTGATGGGGATCGGCTCCCCGCGAGTGGCCCTCCTCTCCAACGGGGAGGAACCCGGCAAGGGCACCCCCGAGTTGGTGTCCGTCCACGAGCAGCTGGCCGGGGCCGCCGGGACCGGCCTGAATTTCATCGGCAACATCGAGGGCACCCAGGTCACCGACAGCGTGGCCGATGTGATCGTCATGGACGGCTTCACCGGCAACATCACCCTGAAGCTGATCGAGGGCGTCTCGGGCCGGACGATGCGCGCCATCCGCGAGGTCGCGATGGGCTCGACTCGCGGCAAGCTGGGCGGGTGGCTGCTCGGGCCGGCGGTCCGCCGGCTCCGCGAGCAGATCGATCCCGAGGGCCCGGGCGGCGCCTACATGCTCGGACTGCGTCAGCTGGGCGTCGTCGCCCACGGCCGTTTCACGCGCCGGGGCTTTGCCCGCGCCATCGAGGTCGCGGCGCGGGGCGTGGAGGAGGACGTGGTCGGCGCGACCCGGCGCGCACTCGAAACCGCGGGCGCGCTGCGTACGGCGCCGATGGCGGCGGAGAGCGCCAGTGCCTAGCGGCTCCGATCGTGCCCGCCGCCGATCGGCTCGCCGACGTCCGGAGCGGCCTCTACGGTGTCCGGCCTAATGACGCGTGACGCCGTCTTCAGCCTGATCCGGGGGCACCTCGCCGCCGAGCTCGAGATCGACCCCGAATCGATCCAGGAGAGCACGCGGTTTCGCGAGGACCTCGGTGCTGACTCGCTCGATCTGTACACGCTGGTCCAGGAACTCGAGGACTCCTACGGCGTGAAGATGTCCGACGAGGAGGCCGCACGGATCCTGTCGGTCGGTCAGGCCGTGGACTTCGTGATGGCCAGCGGCGCGGCCTCGGATCGGCCCGGCTCCGAGTCACGCTCCCAGGCCGCCGCGAGCCAGGGCGCCGACGCTGAGTGAGCTCCGCCCCGGAGTCCGGCTCCTACCTCGCCGGCCGGCCGCCGACCGCGAGTGCGCCGGAGCGCCGGCTGCGCGAGCTGCTGGACCAGCTGCCGGCCGATCTCGGCCAGGCGGTGTTCACCCACTCCTCATGGACGCCGCGACGCGCGGAGTCCTACGAGCGCCTGGCCTTCCTGGGCGACAGCGTGCTCGGACTGGCGGTCACCACCCATCTGTTCCCCCGCCTGGAGGCCGACCGTTACGGTCCCGGCCGGCTGACCAAGATCCGCGCGCAGGCGGTCTCGGGGCGCTCGTGCCGGGTCGTGGCCGAGCGGCTCGGCGTCCCGGACCGGTTGCGGGCCGCCGCGCCGCCGGAGGTCCGGGGCGGGGTGGAGGCGCTGATCAGCACCGAACGCGTGCTGGCCTCCGTGATCGAGGCGGTGATCGGCGGCATCTACCTGGTGTTCGGATACGAGGTCACGGCCGAGGCGGTGGTGGCCGCGTTCGCGCCCGAGATCGAGGATGCCCTCGAGAACCCGGTCGACTACAAGTCGGCTCTCCAGGAGCAGCTGGCCCGGCGCGGCGAGCTCGTGACCTACGCCGTGGTGGACGAGCGGGGACCTCCTCACGACCGAACGTTCACCGTCCACGCGGCGATCGATGGCGTGACGATCGGCAGCGGCGTCGGGCGCAGCAAGAAGGACGCCGAGCAACTGGCCGCGCAGGCCGCGCTGGCGACGATCCGCAAGTGAGCTCCCGGAGCGCTCCCACGTGTACCTGAAATCGATCACGCTCAAGGGCTTTAAATCGTTCCCCGATCGGACGCGGCTCGAGTTCGGCCCCGGTGTGAGCGTGATCGTCGGGCCCAACGGGTCCGGGAAGTCCAACGTCACCGATGCCGTCCTCTGGGCGCTCGGTGAGCAGTCTCCGGGCAATGTCCGCGGACAGTCGATGCAGGACGTGATCTTCGGCGGTGGCCCCGGGCGCCGCGGGTCTGGCCACGCCGAGGTGGAGCTGGTCCTCGACGACAGCGAGGGCTCACTGGCCCTGGGGGCTTCGGAGGTCTCGATCTACCGCCGGCTGGACCGCAACGGGGAGGGCGAGTACCGGCTGGCCGGCGCTCGTTGCCGCCTGGTCGATGTCGTCGAGCTCCTGTCCGACACCGGCCTCGGCAAGGAGATGCACTCGGTCATCTCCCAGGGGCGGGTGGAGTCGATCGTCACCTCCAAGCCGCGCGAGCGCCGCCTGCTGATCGAGGAGGCGGCCGGGCTGGGCAAGCACCGCAAGCGCCGGCGGCGAGCCCAGCTGAAGCTGGCCCGCACGCAGGACAACCTCGACCGCGCGCTGGATGTGGAGCGGGAGGCCCGCTCCCGACTGCGGCCGCTGAAGCGTCAGGCCGAGGCGGCCGAGCTCCATGCCCGCCTCGAACGGCAGACCCTGGAGGTCCGCTGGGAGCTGGGACGCGACAGCCTGCGCGCCCAGCGCGGTGCGGTCTCGGAGGCCGAGCGCGGGGCGGCGGAGATCCGGGCTCGCCGGGCCGCGGTGGAGCAGCAGCTGCAGACCGTGGCCGGCCAGCGCGAGGCGGCCGAGGAGGCGCTGGCCGCCGCCAGCGCGCACCGGGAGGAGCTTTCCCGCCGCTCCTACGCGGTGCGGTCGGCGGCCGAGCGCGTGGGCTACCGGGCCGAGGCCACTCGTGCCGCCGCCGCCTCGGTCGCCCGCCGTCTGGCCCGCGCCACCGAGCTGACCGAGAGCCTGCGCGCCGCCGCTGCGGAGGAGGCCCCGGACCCCGAGGCCGAGGCCCGGATCGCGGCGCTGGTCCAGGAGCTGGCCGGCCTCGACCGCGACCGGGAGGCCGAGCTCGCCCGCCAGCTCGAGGCGCTGGCCCGAGCGGCTGACGCCGCCGAGGCCGCCCACGCCACCCAGCAACAGGCCGTTGAGGAGACCAGGCGTGAACGGGAGCGCGGGGAGACGCAGTCCGAGGCCGCCCGGGCGGCGGTGCGGGAGGCCGAACGCGCGGTCGAGTCCGCACGCCGGGAGGCTGCCCGGATCGGGAGTGATCTGGCCGCCGTCAACCAGTTTCTGCGCCACCAGGCGGGGTCACCGGGCGGGGCGCGCTCGCTGGCCGACGAGCTCAACGCCGACCCCGGCTACGAGCTGGCCCTGGCCGCGGCGCTCGACGGGCGCCTCCGAGCCGCCGTCGTCCGCGACCTGACGCAGGGCGTCGAGCTGCTCGACCGCGCGGGCGCGGACGGTGGCCGCACCCTGGTTCTGGGCGGGACGGCGGACAACGCCGAGCCGCCCGGACCCGACGGCGCCGAGCGGCTGCTCGAGCATGTGCGCGGCGAGCCGTCCGCCCTGGCGCTGGCCCGGCGGCTGCTGGCTTGTACGTGGGTGGTCGAGACGCTCGAGGACCTGGCGCCGGACTTCGACGGCGTCGCCGTCACGCGCTCGGGCCGCGTCTGGTCGGCTCGCACCCGCGAGCTCCGCCAGACGCCGGCCGTGGGGGAGGAGCGCGTGCTGGCCGAGCGCAACCGGCGCGAGGAGCTCATCCGGGCCAGCACGGCCGCGGCCCAGAGCGAGCACGACGCCCGCCGCCGGCTGGCCGAGGCCTCGGCGTCGGCATCCGCCGCCGACAGCGCCTGGCACGAGCTGACCGCTGCCCACCGCGCGGCCGTCCGCACCCTGGACGAGGCGGCGGAGGAGCAGCGGCGGATCGCCGCCCAGATACAGCGCCGGCGCACGGCCCCGGATGATGGGCCGGCCGCCGGCCGCCGGTCGCAGATCACCGCCGAGCTCGCGGCCGAACGACAGATGCTGGCCCGGGCCGAGCGCGAGCGGGAACAGCGCGAAGCGCAGCTGCAGCGCCTCGCGGCCGCGGTCGACCGCGACCGCGAGCTGGCCCCGGCGATCGAGGCCGTGACCGAGGCGCTCGAGCGAACGGCGGCCGCGATCGCCGAGCAGCTCGAGGTGTTCGAAGCCGCCCTGAGGGCCGACCGGCAGGCCGGCGAGCAGGCCGCCGTGGAGCTCCGGGCCTGTGCTCAGGAGGAGGCGGGGCTCCACTCCCGCCTCCAGGCCGAGAATGAGGCACTGACCACGGCGGAGGTGCGCTTCCAGCGCGCCCGTGATCAGGCCGCGGAGGCCGAGGCCGAGCTGAAATCGGTGGCCACGCGGCTCGAGCTGGACGCCGAGCCCGCCGAGGCCGAGCTCGATTCCGGTAAGCGGGAGGAGCTGCGCAGCCGCCTCGAGCGCCTGGCCCGGCGCCGCGAGCAGCTCGGGCCGGTCAATCCGCTGGCCCAGGAGGAGTACGCCGAGGCGCTGGCGCACGTCGAGGAGCTCGAGGGCCAGCGCGCCGATCTCGAGACGGCGCTGCGCGAGCTCGAGCGGCTGATCGCGGACACCGACCGGCAGATCAAGACCACCTTTGAGGAGACCTTCGCGGCCACCGCACGCGGGTTCGAGGAGCTCGCCGCCCAGCTGTTCCCGGGGGGCAGCGGCCGCCTGCGCCTGGTCAGCGAGCGTCCCGGTCCCGCCCGCGTCCTCGGCGGCGCGGACGCCGGGGAAGGTCAGGAGGCCGAGCGCGAGCCGGAGGACGACGGTCCCGAGGATCCCGGTGTCGATCAGGAGGCCGAGGACCTGCAGGGGGTGGAGATCGAGATCACCCCGGCCGGCAAAGCGTCCCGGCGCCTGTCGCTCCTCTCCGGCGGGGAGAAGTCGATGACCGCGCTGGCCTTCCTGTTCGCGGTCTTCCTGGCTCGTCCGTGCCCGTTCTACATCCTGGACGAGGTCGAGGCGGCCCTGGATGACCTCAACATCGACCGCTTCCTGACGCTGCTTCGGCAGTACTCCTCCCGGGCCCAGTTCATCGTCGTCACGCATCAGAAGCGCACGATGGACGCCGCCGACTCCCTGTACGGAGTGTCGATGGGACCGGACGGCATCTCCAAGGTCATCTCGCGCCGGCTGTCAGAGGCCGAAGCGGTCGCCTGAGGGAGCCGCTAACGTCGCCGCCGTCATGGCCCGCGACTGGCGCGATCTGTTCATCATTCAGGATGGGCCGTCCTCGGCGGTCCAGGACTCGGCGTCGCCCGCGGCCGAGGAGCGGCGCGGGGGCCGCTTACGCCGCCTGCGCGAGAGCCTGCGCAAGACGCGCCAGGCGCTCCAGTCCGAGATCCAGGCCACGCTGTTCGAGGATCTCAGCGATGAGACCTGGGAGCGGCTCGAGGAGGCTCTCATCTACGCCGATGTCGGCGCGCGCACGACCGCGCGGGTGGTCAGCCAGCTCGAGCAGGAGGCCAGTGAGAACAAGCTAACCGGCGGCCAGGAGCTGTCTGAACGGCTCGTCGGGCTGTTGACCGAGATCGCCCAGAGCGACAACGACAAGATCGACCTGCGGCCCGAGCCGACCGTGATCCTGGTCGCGGGGGTCAACGGCACCGGCAAGACGACGACGATCGGCAAGCTGGCCTGGCACCTGAGCCGCGAGCTCGGTCAGTCGGTGGTCCTGGCGGCAGGGGACACGTTCCGGGCCGCCGCCGTCGAGCAGCTCGAGCAATGGGCCGAGCGGGCCGGGGTGGCGTTCGTCAAGGGATCGCCGAATGCCGATCCCGCCTCCGTGGCCTACGAGGGGATCTCGGCGGCGATCCGCGACCACGCTGACGTGGTCATCATCGACACCGCCGGGCGGCTCCACACCCAGGACGACCTGATGGCCGAGCTGGCCAAGGTCCGGCGGGTGATCGCCAAGCAGATTCCGGATGCCCCCCACGAGACGATCCTGACCGTCGACGCCACCACCGGCCAGAACGGCCTGCGCCAGGCCCAGCTCTTCTCCCAGGCGATCGAGGTCACCTCGCTGTGCCTGACCAAGCTCGACGGCACGGCCAAGGGCGGCATCGCCCTGGCCATCGCGCACGAGCTGGGAATCCCCGTGAAGCTGATCGGCGTCGGCGAGCAACTCGAGGACCTGCGCCCGTTCGACGCCGCCGAGTTCGCCCGCGCGCTCGTGTCCTGAGCCTCGCGTCGACCCCGGACCGCGGCGAGCCCCGCGTCCACCCCGGACGCCGGCCAAGGTAGCCTCAGCACAGATGTTCGATTCGCTCGCCGACAAGCTTCAGGCCACGCTGGCCGACGTCCGGGGCCGCGGCACCCTGACCGAGGACGACATCAACGCCGCCATGCGCGAGATTCGGCTGGCCCTGCTCGAGGCCGACGTGAACTTCAAGGTGGTCAAGAGCTTCACGGGAGCGGTCAAGGAGCGGGCGCTCGGGGCGGACATCATCGGCCAGCTGAATCCGGGGCAGCAGGTGGTCAAGATCGTCTCCGACGAGCTGACCGCGCTGATGGGTGGCGCCGCCCGTGAGCTGTCGTTCTCACCGCGGCCGCCGACCGTCGTCCTGATGGCCGGTCTGCAGGGCTCGGGGAAGACCACGGCGACCGCCAAGCTGGCCCGCTACCTGCGCGAGCAGCACTCCTCCTCGGTGGCCGTGGCCGCCTGCGACGTGTACCGCCCGGCGGCGGTGGATCAGCTCGTCAAGGTCGGCGCCCAGGCCGGCGCCGCCGTCTACGAGCAGGGCACCGACCGCAACCCGGTCGACATCGCCCGCTGGGCGCTTGACCGGGCCAAGCAGGAGGGCAAGGACGTCCTGATCGTCGACACCAGCGGGCGCCTGCACGTCGACCGGGAGCTGATGGCCGAGCTGGCCGAGATCCGGCAGGCGATCAAGCCCACCGACGTGCTGCTGGTGGTGGACGCGATGACCGGCCAGGACGCGGTCAACGTGGCTGAGCAGTTCGGCGCCGTGGTCGACTTCGACGGCGTCGTCATGACCAAGCTCGACGGCGACGCTCGCGGCGGCGCCGCGCTGTCGGTCAAGGCGATCACCGGCAAGCCGATCATGTTCGCCTCCACGGGTGAGAAGCTCGACCAGTTCGAGCGCTTCCATCCCGACCGGATGTCGCAACGCATCCTCGGCATGGGCGACGTCATGACCCTGATCGAGAAGGCCCAGGGCAGCTACGACGAGCAGCAGGCGGCCGAGCTGGAACGCAAGCTCCGCAAGTCCGAGTTCGGGCTGGATGACTTCCTGGACCAGATGCGGCAGATCCGCCGCCTCGGTCCGCTCCAGTCGCTGCTGGGCATGATCCCCGGGCTGGGCAAGGAGCTGCGGGGCGTCAAGCTCGACGAGCGCGAGTTCGATCGCCTCCAGGCGATCATCCTGTCGATGACCCCGGCGGAGCGTCGCCATCCCGAGCTGATCAAGGGCTCGCGGCGCCTGCGGATCGCGCGCGGCTCGGGCACCAACGTGCAGGCCGTCAAGCAGCTGATCAAGCAGTTCGACCAGATGCGCAAGGTCATGCGGCAGGTCTCCCAGGGCCGGATGCCCGACCTCGGTGCGATGATGCGCCAGGGTGGGCGCTGAGCGGCGCCGGGGCCCGGCCGCGGTCATCAGCCGGCGATCGGATCCGGCGCCCGTGGAGCAGTTGCGCGCTGCGCACGCTAACCTCGCACCTCGCATGGTCAAACTTCGCCTAACCCGCATCGGCGGGCGCAAGAATCCGATCTGGAGAGTGGTCGTCGCCGATCAGCGCTCCAAGCGCGACGGGCGCGTGATCGAGACCGTCGGGCATTACAACGCCCAGACCGATCCGTCCACGATCGTGCTCGATGAGGAGCGCATCCGCGACTGGCTGTCCCGCGGCGCTCAGCCGAGCGAGAGCGTCCGCAAGCTTCTGCGCACGCAGAACATCTCCTGAGGTCCCCGTGAAGGAGTTGCTCGAGTACCTGGCCAAGGGGCTCGTCGAGCACCCGGAGGAGGTCCGCATCCGCGAGGTGCAGGAGGACGATGGCTCGCTCGTCCTGGAACTGTCGGTCGCCGACGACGACTACGGCAGCGTGATCGGACGCGGCGGCCGCACCGCCAGCGCCCTGCGGACGGTCATCAAGGCCGCCGCCACCAAGGACAAGCGGCGGGTGTTCGTCGACATCGTCGACGCTTGAGCGATCCTCAGCGCTGGCTGCGGGCGGGGCGAGTCGGGCGCCCGCACGGCCTCGACGGAAGCTTCCACGTCGCCGAGGCCGTACCCGACCTGCTCCGGGACGGCAGCGTTGTCAACGTCGGCGGGCAGGACCGGCGCATCAATCGACGGGCCGGGTTCGACGCCCGTCCGATCATCCGCCTGGCCGGTTGTGAGGGTCGCTCGGCCGCCGATGGGCTCCGTGGTCAAGAGCTGCTGGTGGCCCGTGCTGTGGCTCCCGAGCTCGACGAGGACGAATGGTGGGTGAGCGATCTCGAGGGCTGCGCGGTCGCTGACGGCCCGCACCAGGTCGGGATCGTCACCCGGGTGCTCGAGCTGCCGTCATGCGAGGTTCTCGAGGTGCAGCGGGAGGCCCACCGCCCGCTGCTGGTGCCGCTGATCCGGGATGCCGTCCGGGACGTCGACATCGCGGCGCGCCGGATCGACATCGACCTGCGCTTTCTCGGTGAGGCGTGATGCGGATCGACATCTTCACCCTGTTCCCCGATGCCTTTGCCTGGTTCACGAGCCAGCGGCACGTCGTCAACGCCCGTGGCCTCGGCCACGACGTCGGCCTCGTCAACTACCGCGAGCACACGCCGCTCACCGGCGGCCAGGTCGATGACACCCCGTTCGGGGGCGGTGCGGGCATGGTGCTGCGCGTCGACGTGGTCGAGGCGGCGCTGCGGGCGCGCTACGGCGAGGACCCGAGCACCCGGCGCGAGCATGCGCGCGTCGTCGCGCTGGACGCCGCCGGGCGCCAGCTCGATGAGGCGCTGGTCCAGGAGCTGGCCGCTGAGCCCGTGCTGACCCTGCTCTGCGGCCGCTACGAGGGGTTCGACGAGCGCATCCTGGAGCACTTCACCACCGACCGGGTGTCGATCGGGCCGTACGTGCTGGCCGGCGGGGAGCTGCCGGCGATGGTCTTGAGCGACGCCGTGCTGCGCAAGCTGCCCGGCGCCCTGGGTCACGCTGACTCTGCCGTCGAGGAGTCCTTCAGCGCCGCGCTCGGCGGCGGGCCGGAATACCCGCACTACACGCGCCCGGCCGAACACCGGGGCTGGCCGGTGCCGCCGGTCCTGCTCTCCGGCCACCACGCCGAGATCAGCCGCTGGCGCCTGGAGCAGAGCCGGCA
>DASVYO010000100.1:0-1684 GCA_036392135.1 Solirubrobacteraceae bacterium | reverse complement strand
GCCGGCCAACGCCCGTGAGGCGGCGGCGACCAACTACCTGAAGCTGACCGGGCTCCCCCCGGCGGTGGCCCAGCAGTTCATGAAGCTCGAGTTGAAACTTCAGCGCCAGTTCTACGACAAGCGGGGGATCGACAAGACCTTCCTCAAGATCAGGACCGCGCAGAACACGTACGAGACCCAGCAGAAGGCCGACAAGCGCTGGCTGAAGATCACCGACGCGAACACCAACTTCCTCAAGATCACCGACGCGAACACCAACTTCCTGAAGATCGGCGACGCCAACGCCGAGTTCCTGAAGATCGGTGGCATCGCCGCCGACTCGAACAAGCTCGGCGGCCTCCCGGCCGGCCAGTTCTTCCAGGGCCGCGGGAACGTGATGTCCAACGAGCTCACGCTGTCGCCCCTCGCACCACAGCAGGCGCTGCTCGGCGACGGGTCGGTCCGTGTCCTGATCGGGCTCCTGCAGGCCGGCCAGCCCAGCATCACGCTCGAGAACGCCACCAACGTCCCGCTCAACTTCACGGTGAATGGCGGAGCCGCGCAGACCGGCGCGATCCCCGCCGCGAACGCCGACGGACCGGGACGCGCGACGGTCTCGCCTAACGCCGCCCAGCTGGACATCCAGGTGTTCGGCAGTGGCGGCGGTGCCGGGAAGGTCTGGACCATCACGCTCAGCACGCTGTCCGGGCAGGCGGGGCAGACGTTCGTCGGCCAGATGCTGATCGGCCTGCTCTGACGCCGCCCACCGGCTCACAGCACGCGGCCGAGCTACCGCCGGCCGAGGACGGCGGGCGGCGGCTGGCGCTGTCGGCCAGCAAGGAGGTCGAAGCCGGCTTCCGGGCCGCGATCCTGCAGGCCGACGGCCTCTTCCGCTTCGACGCAGCGGTCGAGGCGGACACGCTGCGCACCGTCGTGCGCAACCTGTCTCCGGGCGAGCTGACCATGGCGCCGCGCTCCGGTTACCCCGGTACGAGCATCGCGTTCGGCAATTCGGCCGCGTTCGAACCCAGCCGGCACGATCTGTCGTTCACGCTCGGGGCCGGGGAGGACCGGATCGAGGTCGACGTGCTCGTCGCGACGATGCGCTTCGCCAATGGCGGCACGTACCGGATCACGGCTCAGGCGGTCCTGCGCCAGCCGCCGGAGTCGCGCTCAGGCGTCTGAGCGTCCCGGCGCGCCGGAGGGGATCGATCCAACCAGTCGGGCCGGCCGGCACGACCTAGAATCTCGACGCGGTGCCCCGCAGACTCGTGATCCTCGGCTCGACAGGCTCGATCGGGGTCCAGGCGCTCGACGTGGTGGCGCGCTCCGCCGGCGCGCTGGAGGTGGTGGGGCTGAGCGCGGACCGGGGCTGGGAGTCGCTGCTCGAGCAGGCGCAGGCCCACGGCGTCAGGCGGATCGCGCTGACCGACCCCGACGCGGCCGCCCGCGCGGGCGAGAGCTGGACGGGGGAGACGCTGACCGGGCCCGATGGCCTGGTGCGGCTGATCACCGAGACCGAATGCGACCTCGTCCTGAACGCGATCGTCGGCTCGGCCGGGCTCGTGCCCACGGTGGCCACGCTCGGTGAGGGCATCGACCTTGCCCTGGCCAACAAGGAGTCCCTGGTCGTGGGCGGTGAGCTCGTCACCCAGCTCGCCGAGGCCACCGGCGCAGCCATCATCCCGGTGGACTCCGAGCACTC
>DASVYO010000099.1:0-42518 GCA_036392135.1 Solirubrobacteraceae bacterium | reverse complement strand
GGCGACCCAGCTTCGCCCGCAGCCTCGTCCCCAAACTCACCGGCCTGCGACGCGACCTCGAGGAGTACCTCGCCTACTCCAACACCGACCGCGCTCACACCGGCCGGCACACCCAAGGCCGCGTCCCCGCCGAGATCGTTTACGGTGCCCGCAAGATGGGAGCCGGACGATGACCCGTCGCGCCCACTCCGGATTAGCGCAGCCTAGCTCGCCTCCGCTTGGGGGCGCCCGCGCCCCGGGCCCGCGAGCCGAGCGCCCGCGCACCTGTGAAGAGTCTGTGCCAACCCGCTCGCGCCCGCCGGCCATCGCGGACCATCCATGGATTCCATGCGAAATTCGCAGGAAAGACATGGAGACTCCGACGGGGTGGCCGCGCTGGCCGCCCGCCAGCATGGCCTGGTCACCCGACGGCAGCTCATCGGCCTCGGACTCGGCGAGTCGGCGATCAACTATCGGTGTCAGAACGGCCGGCTCTTCCGGGTCCACCGGGGCGTCTATGCCGTCGGGCGTTGGCCGGCCACGCCAGTGGAGCGGGCCGCGGCCGCGGTGCTCGCCTGCGGGCCCGGGGCGGCACTGAGCCATGGCTCTGCGCTCTCGGTGTGGGGTTTTGTCTCGGGCTGGCGAGAGCCGTACCACGTCACGAGCGCGAGGCTTCACGTCCGTCCGGGCATCGTCACGCACGAGGCCCGGGGTCTGACCCGCGCCGACATCCGGACCCAGCTCGGCATCCGGGTCACCAGCCCCGCCCGCACGTTCCTGGACTGCGCGATCGAACTCGGCCCGCACCGCCTGCCGCGGGTGGCCGCCGACGCCCGGCGCAGTGGCCACCTGCACGTGGCGCAGATCGCCGACGTCCTCGACCGCTTCCGGTTTCATCCCGGCCGGACGCCCCTGCTCGAGGCACTCGGCGGCCTACAGCAACCCACGCGGTCCGAGCTCGAGGAGGCCTTCCTCGCCTTCTGCCGGCGCTATGGGCTGCCGCAGCCGCGCGTCAACAGCTACCCGTGGCGCTTTGAGTGCGACATGCTGTTCGAGGCCGAACGGGTCATCGTCGAACTCGACGGCTGGGACTTCCATCGCGACCGATACGCGTTCGAAGGCGATCGCGATCGCGACGTTGAGCTGGCCGTCCTGGGCTACTTCCCCATCCGGATCACGTGGAAGCGGCTGATCGAGCACCCTGAGCGCGAGGCCCGGCGGCTTCACCAGCTGCTGCGCGACCGGCGGGAACTTCTCGCGGCGGCGGCCCGCGGCCGCGCTTAGCGCTGCTTCAGATAGCGGACGACGTCGGGCGTGATCGTGTACTTCAGCCGCTGCTCGCCGGGCTGGCGGTAGGGGTATTCGTCCTGGTTGATGTACTTCTTGGCCAGGCGGTTGATGTGGTCGTCGGCGTCGTCGCGAGAGCCGGTCGCGGTGCCCCGGATCTCAACGTACTCGTACGGGTTGTCCGGCGCGTAGACCATCAGGGTCACGTGCGGGTCGCGGTCCAGATTGGTCGGCCATTTGCGGCCGCGCGCGCTGTTGACGGCCAGCTCGTCACCTTCCAGGCTGACCCACACCACGGAGCTGGAGATGCTTCCGTCGTCGTTGAGCGTCGAGATGACGGCGTAGTTGGCGGGCTCGAGGAGCCCGCGGATTTCGGGGTCGGTGAGATTGGCCATGGTCTGACGATACCCATCCGCCCGGGGCTCGAATACGGCTTTCCGGGCCTGCCGGCGGAGGCGCGCCGGCCCCGGTTTGGTCGCCGCCGGCCCCGGTTTGGTCGCCCCGGGCTGGGGAATGATGCTCGGTATGGCCACCGGAATCCGACTCGAGCTCCACGGCGCGACTCCCCGGAGATACGACCCGGTTCTCATCCCCGAGGCGCTCGAGTTCGTCGGCGCGCTGCAGCATGAGTTCGGTCGCCGCAGGCAGGAGCTCCTGGAGGCTCGCCGGCAGCGCCGCGACCGGCTGGCCCGGGGTGAGCAGCTGGACTTCCTGCCCGAGACCGAGGAGATCCGCCGCGGCGACTGGCAGGTGGCCCCGGCGCCGCCCGACCTGCAGCAGCGCTGGGTCGAGATCACCGGTCCGACCGAGCGCAAGATGGTCATCAACGCGCTCAACTCCGGCGCCGACGGCTTCATGGCCGACTTCGAGGACGCCAACGCGCCCACCTGGGCCAACATGGTCGAGGGCCACATCAACCTGCGCGACGCGATCGAGGGCACGATCACCTACGCCGGTTCCGACGGCCGCCACTACGAGCTGGTCGAGAACCCGGCCACGCTGCTCGTCCGCCCGCGCGGCTGGCATCTGCCCGAGCGCCACCTGCTGGTCGGCGGGGAGCCGGTCAGCGGATCGCTGTTCGACTTCGGCCTGTACTTCTTCCACTGCGCGCCTCGGCTGTTGCGCAAGGGCACCGGGCCGTTCTTCTACCTGCCCAAGATGGAGTCCCACCTGGAGGCGCGGCTCTGGAACGACGTGTTCCTCTTCGCTCAGGAGACCCTGGGCATCGAGCCGGGCACGATCAAGGCCACGGTCCTGATCGAGACCCTGCCGGCCGCCTTCGAGATGGACGAGATCCTCTACGAGCTGCGGCAGCACTCGGCGGGTCTCAACGCCGGCCGCTGGGACTACATGTTCAGCGCCATCAAGTGCTTCCGGGAACGACCCGAGATGGTTCTGCCCGATCGCGGCGACGTGACCATGACGGTCCCGTTCATGCGCGCCTATACCGAGTTGCTGGCCGCCACCTGCCATCGCCGCGGTGCGCACGCGATGGGGGGAATGGCGGCGCTGATCCCGTCGCGCAAGGATGCGGAGGCCAACGAGCGGGCGCTGGCGGCCGTCCGCGCCGACAAGGAGCGCGAGGTGGGCCAGGGCTACGACGGGACCTGGGTCGCCCACCCTGACCTCGTCCCGGTGGCCCGCGAGGTGTTCGAGAAGGGACTGCATGGTGCGCCCAACCAGCTCGAGCGCCGGCGCGACGACGTCCACGTGACCGCGGAGGAGCTGCTCGATCTGCCGTCCACCCCGGGCGCGATCACCGAGCAGGGCCTGCGCACCGACGTGAACGTCGGCTTCCAGTACGTGTCCTTCTGGCTCGGCGGCCGCGGTGCCGCGGCGATCAACTCCCTGATGGAGGACGCGGCCACGGCCGAGATCTCCCGCTCGCAGATCTGGCAGTGGGTTCACCACCAGTCAAGGCTCGAGGACGGCCGCACCGTCACCCCCGAGCTGGTCCGCCAGATCCTGGATGAGGAGACGGCCAAGATCCGCGAGGCGGTCGGCGAGGAGACGTGGGCCAAGGGACGTCCCGGCGAAACGCGGGAGATCTTCGAGCGCATGTCGCTGTCCGAGGAACTGACTGAGTTCCTCACCCTGCCCGCCTACGAGTACCTCGACTAGCAACCGGCGCCGGACATGGGGCGGTGCGCGCCGCGGGACGCGCACCGCCCTCTGGCCACGACCGGCCTACGGCACCATCCAGGAGAGCACCGAGGTCGATTGCAGCAGCACGAGCCCGGCCATCAGCAGGACCAGGAAGACGCTCCAGCCGATCACCCGGCGGAAGATGTCCCCTTCCCGCCCGGCGAGGCCGACCGCGGCCGCGCCGATGGCCAGATTCTGCGGTGAGACCATCTTGGCCAGCACGCCGCCCGAGCTGTTGGCACCGGACAGCAGCGTGGGGGACAGCGAGGCGTGCTTGGCCGCCGCCACCTGCAGCGCCCCGAACAGCGAATTGGTCGACGTGTCCGAGCCGGTCACCGCAGTTCCGAACCAGCCGATCAGCGGGGACAGGAAGGCGAAGAAGCCACCCGCCCCGGCGGCCCACGTTCCAAGCGTGACCGTCTGGCCGGAGAAGTTCATCACGTAGGCCAGCGCCAGCACTGTGCACACGGTGAGCAGCGCCCACTTGATCTGGTTCAGCGTGCCCAGGTAGGTGCGGATGGCCAGCCCGGGCCGGATCCGCAGGGCGAGCATGGTCAGGAGCCCGGAGGCCAGCAGCCCGGTGCCGGCCGCACTGAGCCAGTCGAGCTTGAACGTCTCGCTCTTGGGGGGTTTGCCGGTGGCGCCGAGGATGTGCAGCCCGGGCCATTTGAACTCGGTCGTCGACTTCAGCAACTGGTCGTGGACGCTGTTGAGGCTGATCACGCCGAGCACGATGGTGATGATGATGTACGGGATGAAGGCCTCGAACAGCTCCAGACGCCGCATCGGGCGCCCCTGCTCGGCGCGAACGCGGCGTTCCAGGGTCGGTTGCGCGGTGGCGCCTCCGGCCATCGCGGGCCGCGGCCCGCCGGGCTCTCCGAATCCGGCCGGGAGGCCGGCGGCCGGTGTCCACACCCGGGTCAGCATCACCACGGCGCCGGCGGAGGCGATCGAGGCGATGATGTCGGTCAGCTGGTAGTTGACGTAGTTGGAGATCGCGAACTGAACGACGCCGAAGGTCACGCCGGCCGCGAGCGCGGCGGGCCAGGCGTGGCGCAGCCCGCGGCGACCGTCGATCACGAACACGAGCACGAACGGCACGATCAAGGCCAGGAACGGCGTCTGGCGCCCCACCATCTGGGCCAGGTTGTGCGCGGGCAACCCGGTCACCTCCCCGAGCGTCGTGATCGGGATGGCGATGGCGCCGAACGCGACCGGCGCCGTGTCGGCGATCAGGCACACCGCGGCCGCCTGGACCGGCGGCAGTCCGAGTCCGACGAGCATGATTCCGCAGATCGCCACCGGAGTCCCGAATCCGGCCAGAGCCTCGAGCAGTGCGCCGAAGCAGAACGCGATCACCACCACCTGCACCCGCGGATCATCGGAGACCGATTCAAAGGCCCGGCGCAGGACGGCAAAGTGCCCCGTGGCCTCGGTCAGGTTGAAGATCCACAGGGCGTTGATGACGATCCACATGATCGGCCAGAAGCCGAACGCGGCGCCCTCGAGCGCCGAATCACCGGCCTGCCCGATCGGCATCGAATACACGATCAGGGCAACGAGGATCGACACCGCGAGCGTGATCAACGAGGCCCAGTGAGCCTTCATCCGGACCACGCCCAGCAGGACGAACAGAATGATCAGGGGCAGCACCGCGAAGATCGCGGTCAACCCGAGCGAATGGGACACGGGGTCCAGGACCTGCTTGTACATGACGCCTCCCTCAAGGCTGTTCGAGCGCTCAGGCAGGTCTGAGCGCTTCCGCTGAACGGCCTACTACCCACCGGAAATGTGATCCAAGCGGACAAAGAGGGGGTTGCTAGGGTAGGCGCGACATGGCCACCGCCCCTTCCGAGCCGCTGCCCCAACGCCTGGCGGCAATCCGCGAGCAGCTCAAGCTGCTGGCGGATTATCTTTGACCCCGCTGCTCTGGCCGCGCGCTCGGGCGCGCTCGAAGACGAGATGGGGGCGGCCGGCTTCTGGGACAACCAGGAGCGCGCAGCGACGGTCAGCGCCGAGCACGCGCGGACGTCGCGCAAGCTGACTCAGTTCCGGGAGCTCGAGAGCGATGTCGAGGATCTCGAGCC
The DNA here is from genome assembly GCA_036392135.1 of Solirubrobacteraceae bacterium. GTDB lineage: Bacteria > Actinomycetota > Thermoleophilia > Solirubrobacterales > Solirubrobacteraceae > Palsa-465. Next base: position 37,020 of record DASVYO010000099.1, on the reverse strand, counting down.
GCTGGCCGAGCTGGCTGAGGAGGATCCCGGGATGGCCGCCGAGCTCGAAACGCAGGTGCGGGCCGTCCAGGAGCGGCTCGATGCGCTCGAGGAGGAGCGGCTGTTCTCCGGCCGCTACGACGCGGGCGACGCGCTGGTCACGGTCAACGCGGGCGCCGGCGGCACCGACGCCCAGGACTGGGCCGAAATGGTGCTCCGGATGGAGATGCGCTGGGCGGAGAAGCGAGGCTTCGCGGTCGAGCTGCTCGAGGTCTCCCCCGGGGAGGAGGCGGGCATCAAGTCCGCCACCTTCCGCGTCCGCGGTGAGAACGCCTATGGGCTGTACGGCAGCGAGAAGGGGGTCCACCGCCTGGTGCGCCTGTCCCCGTTCGACTCCGCCAACCGGCGCCAGACCAGCTTTGCGGGCGTCGAGGTCTCCCCGGTGGTGCAGGAGACGGCCGATGTGCAGATCGATGAGGACGACCTGCAGATAGACACCTACCGGGCCAGCGGGGCCGGCGGCCAGCACGTCAACAAGACCGATTCGGCGGTTCGCATCACCCACAAGCCGACCGGGATCGTCGTGCAATGCCAGAACGAGCGCTCGCAGTCGTCCAACAAGGCGGAGGCGATGGCCATGCTGCGCTCCAAGCTCGTCGAGCTCGAGGAGCGCAAGCGACGTGAGGAGATCGCCCGTGAGCGGGGCGAAGCCCAGGACGTCAACTTCGGCTCGCAGATCCGCTCCTACGTTCTGCACCCGTACACGATGGTCAAGGACCACCGCACCGACTACGAGATGGGAGACACCAACCGAGTGCTCGATGGAGATCTGGACGGCTTCGTCCGCGCCTACCTGCTTAAGTCGGCGCGATGAGCCCGCCCCAGCCTCGCCACCACGCGTGGTCCCGATGAGCCTGACCGACGACCGCGACACGCATGCGCCTCCGGCCACGCGCGAGCTGCCGACCGCTCCCTACCTGGACGCGATCGTCTCCTACGGCTTCCGCGGCTCGGTGCGCTTCCACGTGCCCGGGCACAAGGGCGGCCCCGGGGCGGATCCCGGACTGCGCGGTGCGGTCGGGGACCGGGCCCTGGCCCTCGACATCTGCCAGGACATCGAGGGCATCGACGCCGGCCCCTCACCGACCCCCTACGAGCGGGCCGAGCAGCTGGCCGCCGCCGCCTACGGGGCCCACCAAACCTGGTTTCTCTCCAACGGCGCCACGCAGGGCAACCACGCGCTGTGCCTGGCTCTGGCCGGGCCCGGCCGGCATGTGCTCGTGCAGCGCAACTCGCACGCCAGCGTCGTCGACGGACTGGTGCTGAGCGGAGGCATGGCCAGCTTCGTCGCCCCCGAGTACGACGACGAGCTGGGGATGGCTCACGGAGTGACGCCCGAGGCGCTGGAGGCGGCGCTGGCCCGCTCGCCGGATGTCAGCCACGCCTTCATCGTCTCCCCGACCTACTACGGCATGGCCGCCGACGTCCGCGGCTGCGCCGAGGTCGCCCATGCCGCCGGGGCCGGGCTGATCGTGGATTGCGCGTGGGGCTCGCACTTCGGCTTTCACCCCGGCCTGCCCGAGTCGCCGCTGCGGCTGGGCGCCGATGCGGTGCTCACCTCGACCCACAAGATCGTGGGCAGCCTCACCCAGTCAGCGATGCTGCACGTGGCCGCCAGCGGCCGGGTGGATCCGGACGAGGTCGCCCGCTGGGTGCGGATCGTGCGCTCGACCAGCCCGAACTCGCTGCTCCTGGCTTCCCTGGACAGCGCGCGCCGGCAGCTGGCCGTCCACGGTGAGGCGCTCCTGGACCGCACCCTGGACGCGTCGTTCCGCGCCCGCGAGGCGCTGGAGCTGATCCCGGGCTGCTCGGTGGTCGGTGAGGACATGGTCGGGCGTCCCGGTGTGGCCGGCTGGGATCCCCTGCGGATCGTCATCGACGTGCGCGGCACCGGCGCCAGCGGCTACGAGATCGCGGCTGCCCTGCGCGCCAGCTACGACATCTACGTCGAGCTGGCCACCCACGCCACGCTGGTGCTGGTGCTGGGCATGGGCCAGCCGGTCGAACCGCTCGAGCGCTTCACGCACGATTTCGCCGAGACGGTCCGCCGGATCTCCCGTGACGGCAAGGGTGATGTCGTGGTTCGCACACCGACGGCGCTCGAGCAGGAGACGGTCGTGCCGATCCGCGACGCGTTCTTCGGGACAGCCGAGACAGTCGCCGTGGATGAGGCCGTCGGGCGCATCTCATGCGAGTCGATCGCCGGCTATCCGCCCGGCGTTCCGGCCCTGCTGCCCGGTGAGCGGGTCACCGCCGAGGTGGTCGCCTACCTGCGTGAGCTGGTGGGGGTCGGCGCTCGCCTGCACGGCGCCGCCGATCCGACGTTCACGTCGCTGCGCGTGCTCGCGGGTCGCTAGGCCCGCCAGCGCCGGACGACAGGCGCCGGACCCGAAGGCCCGGCGCCTGCCCGGTCATTCACTTGACGACGATCGTTCCGTGCATGAACGAGTGGATCAGACACACGTAGTGATACGTGCCCGGCTGGGTGAACGTGATCTGCGCCGACGCCTGAGGCTTCGTTGCGGGGTCTCGATCAAGAGCACCCGTGTTCGCGAACCCGTTGCCGTGCGACGTCTTGCTCAATGAAATGGGCATCGGAACGTCACTCGGATAGATCCCGCGGGGATCGATGACTAGGGAGTTGAACGCCGTCTGGGCCAGCTTGTACACGTAGCCGTTCGGGGGGGAGGTATCGCCGAACGCCGCGGTGTGCGTCTCCCGCGACTTCGCGGACATGGAGAACGTCACCGTCGTGCCCTTCTTCACATTCAGGGTGGACGGGAACATGGCGTACACCTCAAGCCCACCGGGGCCGGAGGCGCCGAGGCTCACGCTGTTCACGGGCGCCGTCGTCTTGTCGACCAGGATCGCGCTGGCCACGTATCCAGCCTCCACCTTCTTCAGGGTCTTGGTGTCCTGCTTGGCGCTCGGAACGTGCTTGCTCTTGGGGAGCACGACCACCGTTCCCTGCATGCCGTAGTGGACATCGCAGAAGTAGTGGTATACGCCCGGCTTGGTGAACTTGACCTTGAACGACCGCGGCGGTCCCAGCGGCAGCCCCGAGTCGACTCGGGCCGAGCCGTTGTAGGTGCTCCCGCCGGTCGGCCCGAACAGGGCCGGGTTGAGTCCGAGGCTCGGCTGCCCGTTGAACCAGAACGGGTTGCCGGCGACGTCATTCACGCCGGAGACCGTCTTGCCCGTCGGCACGACCAGCGACTGATCGGAACCCCCGAGAGCCGGGATGTCGACGGTATGAAACCCGCCGGCGAGCGACTTACCGTTCCAGACGACGGAATCGCCGGTGTGGATGGTGACCTTGTTGAGCAGGAAGTTGTTGACCCCCGCCCCATAGTTCTTCTGTAGCTGGCTGGCAAAACCGCCCGGGCCCCCGGCGAATACCACCTTGGTACGGGCACTGGCCGCGGCCGGTAGCCACATCGCGGCCAGGCAAACGGCTGCACCGAGCCACCCCACTCGTGATCTGCGAAACATCTACTCCCCCTTTGGTTATCGATACCGCGGGCGATCATAACCGCGGCTCCGGCGGAATTGTGAAAGTTTTCTTTTGGGTCGATTGCGCGGGCGGAGAGGGCGGGAACTGCTGATCTCCGGCCTTCGTATGCTCGTCGGCGATGAACGCGGCCGCGATCGATGACCTGGTGGCCAGGGCGCTGGCCGAGGACCTGGGCTCCGGCGACGTGACCACGGCGGCCACCGTCCCGGAGGACACCCGGGCCGAGGCCCTGATTCGCCAGAAGGCCCCCGGGGTGGTGTTCGGGCTGGACGTGGCCGAGCGGGTCTTCCGGGCGCTCGATCCCGAGGCGCAGATCACCCGCCTGGCCGCCGAGGGCGAATGGCGCGAGGCGGGCGAGGTGCTGCGGGTGCGGGCCCGTGCGCAGGCCATCCTGTCCGCCGAGCGGACGGCACTGAACTTCCTGCAGCGCCTGTCCGGGGTGGCCACGCTGGCCGCCCGGTGCGTGGCCGCGGTGGCGGGCACCCAGGCCCGGATCCTGGATACCCGCAAGACCACCCCCGGCCTGCGCAGCCTGGAGAAGGCGGCGGCCGCCGCCGGGGGCGCCACCAATCATCGGGCCGGCCTGTACGACGCGATCCTGATCAAGGAGAACCATGCGGCCATGGCCGGCGGGGTGGGGGCGGCCGTCCGCCAGGCCCGGGCAGCGGCCCCCGAGCTGGCGCTCGAGGTCGAATGCTCATCTCTGGCCGAGGTCGACGAGGCGCTCGACGCGGGCGCACCCCGGATCCTGCTCGACAACATGAACCTGCGGGAGCTGCGGGCGGCGGTCGAGCATGTGAACGGCCGGGCGGAGCTCGAGGCCAGCGGCGGATTCACCCTCGAGACTCTGGGGGCCGTCGCGGCCACCGGCGTAGACTTCATCTCGGTGGGCGCGATCACCCACAGCGCCCCGGCTCTGGACCTGTCCCTGCTCCTCACTGCGCTGCCATGAACCTTCCGATGATGGGCGCGACCGACGCCCCGCTGATGCTCGAGAACATCCCTGCCCTTCAGGACGAGGTGCGCCGGCTGGCCGCCGAGACCGGCGCGGTCATCCTGGCCCACAACTACCAGCTGCCCGAGATCCAGGACGTGGCCGACTACGTCGGCGACTCGCTGGGCCTCTCCCAGCAGGCGGCCGCTGCCGACACCGACACGATTGTCTTCTGCGGGGTGCACTTCATGGCCGAGACGGCGTCCATCCTGTGCCCGGACAAGCGGGTCCTGATCCCCGATCTGGATGCGGGCTGCTCGCTGGCCGACTCGATCACGGCCCCGCAGCTGCGGCAATGGAAGGCCTCACACCCGGGCGCGATCGTGGTCATGTACGTCAACACCACGGCCGAGGTCAAGGCGCTGACCGACTACTGCTGCACATCGGCCAACGCCGTCAGCGTGGTCCGTCACATCTATGCCGAGCACGGGGACGACACCGAGATCCTGTTCGGTCCCGACATGTTCCTGGGCGCCTACGTGGAGAAGACGATCGGGCGCCCGATGCACGTCTGGGACGGGGAGTGCCATGTGCACGCGGGCATCAAGCCGGAGGACATCGCCGCGGTTCGCGCCGCCCACCCAGGCGCCGACTTCCTGATCCATCCCGAATGCGGGTGCTCGACCAACGTCATGGAGTACGTGGCCGCCGGGGACATCGATGCCGAGGGCGTCCGCATGCTCTCCACGGGCGGGATGCTCGCCTACGCGCGCGAGCACCGCGACGATCACGACCGGACGGCGATCGTAGCCACGGAGACCGGCATGCTCTACCCGCTGCGCCAGGCCGCCCCCGGGGTCGACTTCGTGGCCGCCAACGAGGCCGCATCCTGCCGCTTCATGAAGATGATCACGCTCCCGAAGCTTCGCGATGCGCTCCGGGACGGCGTGCACGAGGTCAAGGTGCCGCCGGAGATCGCCGAGGCCGCCCGCCTGCCGATCGAGCGCATGGTGGCCATCGGCTGAGGCCCATCCGGCCGGCCCTGATTCCCCGCGGCGAGGGCTGTCGGCGCGACTAGCGGGCCACCTCGACGTCCTCGTAGAGCAGCATTCCGCGCTCGGCCACCTTCCGGACGGCGGGCATCGTCGTCCGCTTGCGGGCGAACTCATCCGGGGTGTAGCAGTGCACGTCGACCCCGTCGCCCATCTCCATGGCGTCCCACAGGGCGCCGGCGTGATAGACCCGTTCGAGCCACGGCATCCCGCCGAAGGCCACGGACACCAGCACCAGCACGTACTCGCTGCCCCGCTCGCGCTGTCCCGGAGCGCCTCGCAGATCATCCACGCGAGCGCCGCCCAGCAGCGCGGACTGAATCGGCCAGCGGTCGCCGACCCGACTCAGATAGCGCTGGAGCTCACTGAGATTCAGGCCTTCGCTCACCGGCACGCTGCGGATTGTGCTGTGAACCGGGCCGGCGCGCAATCCCCGCCCCGCCCGCTACTCGGTCAGTAGCCGGCGATCGCTCCGACCATCCGGCCCTCGAGGACGGTCGCCGTCCAGTTCGACGGGCCGTCGAGCATCAACGCGAAGGCCAGCGTGTGGTGATCGCGCGCGCGGCAGTAGCCGGCCAGGTTGGTCACGTAGTCGAGCGTGCCCGTCTTGGCGACGCAGCGGCCCCTGGCGGGGGTCCGGGCGCCCAGGAACTCGACCGTGCCGTCGACCCCGACCGTGGGCAGCGAGGCGGCCAGCTCGCCGCCGGCCGGGGTGTGCCAGACCTCGCGCAGCAGGTCAACGATCTGGGCCGGGGAGGAGCGGTCCCGGCGGGACAGTCCGGAGCCGTCGAGGATCCTCGGATGCAGGCCATAGAAGTCGGCGATCGTCTGGCTGGTCACCGCCGAGCCGGCGGGGATGCTGCCGCCGCGGCCGAACAGGACTCCGAGCTGCTTGGTGAACAGCTCCGCGAACAGATCATCGGAGGGCACGTCCATCAGCCGGGTCATGGCCGCCATCGGGGGGGAGCTGACCAGGGCCAGCAGCTGCGCATGGGGCGGGGCGGTGCGCTCGCTGGAGGCCGTCCGGGCCGCGATGCCCGATCCCCGCATGGTCAGGACCAGCTCGCGGGCGGCGAACCGCGCCGGGGAGAGGCGGCTCGTGGCCGTACCGTGATCGTAGGTGAGTGCGCTCAGCTGGCCGGCGAAGTCGGGAAGGTCCACGTTCAGACCGGTCATCATGCCCCCGCGCCGCCGATCGAACAGGGACTCATCGGCGAACACGCGACCGCTCACGCGGCGAATGCCGCGCCCGCGCAGCTGGGCGACGAGCTGGTTCGGGGTCGGCCCCTGGCCCTGATTCCAGAACCGGTTGAAGCCGCTGTCGCCGAACGTCGGATCTCCGCCGCCGCGGAGGTAGAGATCGCCGTGCCAGGTGCCGCCGACGAGGTGCCCGGTGCCGAGCACGGTGGTGTGCAGGCGCGCATCCGGGCCCAGCCGGCGCAGCAGGGCAACCGTCGTGTAGAGCTTCTCGACCGACGCCGGCGGGCGCCCGCTGAGCGCCTGGTGTGCGTACACAGCCTGGCGCGTGTTGAGGTCGTACACGAGCGCCCCGCTGGCCGGCCCGGCGGCCTTCAACGCCCGATCCAGAATGGCCTGCAGGCGGGCCACGGCGGCCGTGCGCGGCGCGGCCGGAGTCAGGCTCGAGCCCGCGTTCACCGGATTTGGCTGCGAGGTCGGTGCGGTGGTCAGGCCGGTGCCCGCCGCGCCCGGGGCCGAGGCCTGCGTACTCGGGGGCACATCATTGCGGCTGGTGGTGCCGAAGGAGCCGAACCCGGCCAGGCTGATGGCCAGGAGGGCGAGCAGGACCAGCAGACCGAGCGCGAGCCGGAGTCTCAGGCGCTCTCCAGCTCCTGCACGGTGTGAGGGCCGACGCAGGCAACCACCAGTTCGTCCGCGATGTCGGCCGCCACCTCGCGCACCTCATCGAAGGTGACCGCGTCGAGCAGCTCGATCGTGCGATCGGGGTCGACATCCTCATCGCCGTAGACGATCAGCTGCTGGGCGGCGTACCGGGCGACGGCGCCGCTGTTCTCGAAGGCGATCGCGCGGGCGCCCGCCGCGTAGGCGCGGGCCCGTTCCACCTCTCCGGCGGTCGGACCGTCGACCCGCAGCTCGCTCACGATGTCGCGCATCCGCCGGTAGGCCTCGACGCACTTGGCCGACTCGAGTCCGGCTGACAGTTGCAGGACGGGGACGTCCGAGTAGGCGTGCGGAAAGGCGCTGACCGAATAGGCCAGGCCCCGTTGCTCGCGGATCTCATCGAACAGGCGGGAGCCCATGGAGCCGCCCAGAAGCGTCGAGTAGATGGCCAGTGCGGCTCGCTGCCGGGCCTCGGTGACGTCGATCGACGGGCGGTAGGAGAGACGCAGATGAGACTGGTTGGAGTCCCGCTCCCGCACCTTCACGATCGGCTTCAGATGGGCGGGTGCGGGCTCATAGCGCTCCGGCGCCGCGCGGGTGGGGAAGCGGCTGAACAGCTCCTCAAGCTGCCCGGGGTCGCCGAGAGCATCGAGGTTGCCGACGGCGAACGCGGCGCCGGTGGCCGGGGACCAGCGCCGGTCCCGGAAGGCGACGATGCCCTCGCGCGTGAAGGTGTCACGGACGTGCTCAGTGGGGCCGAGCACGGGGCGCCCGAGCGGATGATCGCCGAACACCGCGGCGTCGATCAGATGCTCGGCCATCATCGCGGGCTGGTCCTCAGACCGGGCGATCTCCTGGACGACGACGCCGCGCTCCCGATCGAGCTCGTCGGCATCGATGCGGGGCCGGCCGACGAAATCGGTCAGCAGATCGGCGGCGGACAGCGCCACCTCGGCGCGGGCCGTGATGTGGAAGGCGACGAGGTCGTGGCTGGTGTAGGCGTTCAGTACCGCGCCGATCCGCTCGGCGGCCTCGTTGACGTCACGGTAGGTGGGGAACGTCTCACCGCCCTTGAACACGAGATGCTCCAGGAAATGGGCCATGCCGTTCTCGTCGGGACGTTCGCTGCGCGCGCCGGCGTCGAAAGCCACGAGCAGGGTCAGCGCGCGGGTGCCCTCCACCGCGATCCGGTGCAAGCGCATCCCGTTGGCGAGCCTGGATACGGCGATCGAGGGCATCCCCGACAACGGTATCGAGGCCGGCGGGCCGGGTGTCCGGAGCTGGACCAAAGCTCTATTTCCCGGGCGGTTGCCGGCCCTGCAAAGGGTGTTGCAGCCGGCTCAGCTTGCCGACATCCGGGAGGGTGGCTCGCTACGCTGCGCGGACTCCATGGCTACCTTATTCCGAGCATCTCAGGGTACCCGCCGCCGTGCCGCCGCGCCGCCTGAGACCCATATGCGTCCTGCCCCTGCGCCCACATCATCCTCGCAACGCAACGTGGTCGAGTTCCGCGGCGTGTCCAAGCTCTACCCCGGGAACGTCGGTCTCGATCAGGCCACCTTCTCGGTGGCGCGCGAGGAGTTCGTGTTCCTCGTCGGCTCCACCGGCTCGGGCAAATCGACGCTCATGCGCCTGCTGATCAAGGAGCTCGAGCCCACGGCGGGCACGATCCGGGTGGCCGGACGCGACCTGAGCGAGATCTCGCGCAAGCGGATTCCCTACTACCGCCGCAACATCGGCGTGGTCTTCCAGGACTTCAAGCTGCTGCCCAACCGCACCGTCTACGACAATGTCGCCTACGCCCTGCAGGTCACCGGTGGAGGGCGCAAGGAGATCCGGGCCAAGGTGCCCGACATCCTGCGTCTCACCGGTCTGTCGACCAAGCTGCATAACTTCCCGGACCAGCTGTCCGGCGGTGAGCAGCAGCGGGTCTCGATCGCCCGCGCGTTCGTGAACCATCCGCCCCTGCTGCTGGCCGACGAGCCGACCGGGAACCTCGATCCGGAGACGAGCATCGACATCATGCGGCTGCTCTACCGGATCAACCGGACCGGGACCACCGTGCTCGTGGCCACCCATGACCAGGCCATGGTCGACAAGATGCGCCGCCGCGTGCTGGAGCTGTCCGGCGGCCGGATCGTACGCGACGAGTCCGCCGGTCTCTACGCCCGTGACGAGTCGACGCGAGAGTTCGCCAGCCGGCTGCGCGCCCCCTCGACGCCGCCTCCGGGCCTGTCCTAGATGAGGGTCGGCTTCTTCTTCAAGGAGGCGGCGCGGGCCATGCGCCGGAGCGCCGCCCCCAACTTCGCGGCCCTGGCCACGGTGCTGGTCACGATGCTCGTGCTGGGCGTGTTCATCCCGATCGTCCAGGCCACCAACGGGGCCGCCGACAGCGTGCGCAGCCGCGTGCTGGTCGACGTCTACATGAAGTCGAACGCCACCTCGGCCGATGAGGCCCGCATCAAACGCGAGCTGCTCAGCGTGCCCCACGTGCGCTCGGTCGAGTTCGTCTCCAAGCAGCAGGCGTACGCCCAGCAGGCCAAGGCCGATCCGCAGGCCTACCAGCTGCTGGGCGCCAATCCGCTGCCCGACACCTTCCACGTGATCCCCGACAATCCGGGCAACGTCCTGGCGGTTCGCAGCGCGCTCACGCCGACCGGCCCGAGCGGGCAGCCGACACCGATCGATGCGGCGATCCAGAGCGTGTCGAACAAGAAGAACGACACGCGCAAGATCCTGGAGGTCACCAACCTGGTGACGATCACGGCCGCGGCCCTGACCGTGCTGCTGACGATCGCCTCGGTGCTGCTGATCGCCAACACGATCCGGCTCTCGCTCTACGCCCGTCGGCGCGAGGTGGAGGTGATGAAGCTGGTCGGGGCGACCGACTGGTTCATCCGCTGGCCGTTCGTGATCGAAGGGGTGGTCGTCGGCGCGGCCGGCGCCGTGCTGGCCATCACCGTGCTCGGGCTGACCAAGGTGCTGTTGCTCGATCCGCTGGCCAACAACTGGACGCTGATCGCCGCTCCGCGGACGATCTCCTTCGCCGGATTGGTCGCCGTGCTGCTCGGCGCCGGAGTGCTGGTATCGGCGCTCGGGTCCGGCCTCTCGCTGCGGCGCTTCCTGCGCGTCTAGCCACCTCCGCCGGACACCCCGGCGGCCGCGGCGCGCGATCGGCCTCCGGCTACCCTCAGACCAGCATGTTCGCCCAGTCCTCAAGGGGTTCTCGACGCGGTCCGCTGGCGGCGGTGGCCGTCATCGCGCTGCTCGTCGGCCTGTTCCTGGGCGGTCATCCCGGCTGGTTGCCCGGCCCCGTCCGGAGCGTGTTCACGAGCCAGACCTCGCAGGATCAGATCGTGGCCGACGTGATGGGCCTGCTCGAGCGCGGCTACTACCGCAAGGTCAACCGCTCGCAGCTGCTCAACACCGGCCTGGCCGCGGCGGTGGCCAGTCTCAACGATCCCTACTCGCACTATTTCGATCGAGCTGATTACCAGGCCTTCGAGCGTCAGGACAACCCGCACCTGAGCGGCGTGGGCATCGACGTGGAGAGTCAGCCCAACGGGCTGCTCGTGCTGGACGCCTTTCCCGGCTCGCCGGCGGCCCGGGCCGGGCTGAGCCACGGCGACCTGATCACGCACGTGGGCGCGATCTCGCTGGCCGGTCGCTCCGAGACCTTCTCGGCCTCGCTGATCAAGGGCCGGGCCGGAACCCGGGTCACCCTGACCGTCAGCCGCGGCGGCCACGTCCGGACAGTGTCGATGGTCCGGGCCGACCTTGTCGTGCCGGTGACCAGCAGCCAGATCCGCCGCTACCACGGCCGCCGGATCGGCGTGGTGACCCTGACCAGCTTCACCTCGGGCTCCGGCGCCGCCGTCCAGGGCGAGGTGCAGAAGGTGCTGGGGGAGGGTGCGCAGGGGATCATCCTCGACCTGCGAGAGAACGGCGGTGGCCTGCTCGAGGAGGCGGTCAACACGGCCAGCGTCTTCATCCCCGACGGCACGATCGTGTCCACGGCCGGCCGTAGCCAGCCGCGCCAGGTCTACCTGGCCAAGCGAGAGGACACCGTGGCGCCCCGGATTCCGCTCGTGGTCCTGGTCGACCACGGCACGGCGTCGGCGGCCGAGATCGTGACCGCCGCGCTCCAGGACCGGCGACGGGCCCAGGTCGTGGGCACGCACACGTACGGCAAGGGCGTCTTTCAGGAGATCCAGCCTCTGCCCAACGGCGGCGCGCTCGACTTCACCGTCGGCGAGTACTTCACGCCCAGCGGACGCAACCTCGGTGGCGGCGGAGTCCGCCGGGGGGCCGGGATCACCCCGAACGTCTATGCGGCCACCGACCTGCGCTCCAAGACCGACTCCGCTCTGGGGGTTGCCGAGCGCGTGCTGGCCGCCCGGATCCGGTGAGCGTCGTCGCCGGCCGACCCGAGCCCCGGGCGGGAGCGCTCGTGGCCGTGCTGCGTCGCAAGGGCAAGTTCCTGGTCGCCGAGCCGTTCTTCGAGCCCGGCACCCAGATCGTCGTCAGCCGGGATCGGAGAGCCGATGTCGGTGATCTGGTCGTCGTCTCGGCGGGCAGCCCGGGGCGGCGCGGCGGCTCTCGCCGCGCGGTGATCAGCCGACGGCTGGGAAGGCCGGACGTGGCCCGCGACGTGATCCGCGCGTTCATGCTGGCCCGCGGGCTGAGCGGCCAGTTCGAGCCCGGCGCCGAAAACGAGGCCCGGCGGGTGTCGGAGGCCGGGACCCTGGGTGAGGCCGAGCCCGCCGGCCGCCGCGATCTCCGCCAGCTGGCCACGTTCACGATCGACCCGGTCACCGCGCGCGACTACGACGACGCGATCTCGGCCGAGTCCCGGCCCGGTGGGGGCTGGAGCGTGTGGATCCACATCGCCGACGTGTCGGCCTTCGTGCGTCCCCGCTCCGCGCTGGACCGCGAGGCCTACCGGCGTGCGACCAGCGTGTACGTGCCGGGCGCGGTCGAGCCGATGCTGCCGCGCTCGCTCTCCAACGGCGTGTGTTCGCTGGTGGCCGGAGAGGACCGGTTGACCGTGACCGTCGAGATGTCCGTCGGCCCCGGCGGGCGCGTTGAAAAGGCCTCGATGTACCGCTCGGTGATCCGCTCGGACGAGCGGCTCGACTACGACCGGGTGGACCGGATCTTCGCCGGATCCGAAGCCGCGGCCGCGCCCTGGGGCGAGCCGCTGGCCGCGGCCCGCGCCGTCGCGACGGCACTCGGGGGGTCCCGCAACGGCCGCTCCGCCGTCGTGCTCGAGTCGGCTGAGCCCGAGTTCAGCTTCGACCGGGACGGGCATGTGCGCGAGGAGCGGCTCGTGCCCCAGACCGAATCGCATCGTGTCATCGAGCGGCTGATGATCGCCGCCAACGAGGCCGTCGCCAGCTTCCTGGACGAGCGCAGGATCCCCTGTCTGTTCCGGGTTCACGAGCGGCCCGAGCCGAGCTCCGTGCTGAGGCTGGTCGATCAGCTCGTCTCGCTGGGCGTGCCGACGCCACCGGTACCGCGCGGGCCGCTGGCCCCGCAGGAGGCGGCCGACCTGGCCGGCGAGGTCTCGGTCATGGTGGCGGACTGGGTCCACCGCCGCGAGCACGGGGCCCGCGCGCTCAACAGCCTGGTCCTGCGGTCGCTGAAGCAGGCCTACTACGACCATCGAAACCTGGGTCATGCCGGCCTGGCCTCTGCGCGCTACTGCCATTTCACCTCGCCGATCCGCCGCTATCCAGACCTGATCTGCCACCGGGGGCTGCTCTCCGCCGTGGCCGGTGAGCCGCCGCCGGACCCGGCGTTCGTCACCGGCGCCGGGCCGTGGTGCTCCACGCGCGAGCGGGCGGCGATGGTGATCGAACGGGACGCCGACGACATCGCTCGCTGCTTCCTGCTCGAGTCTGAGCTGTTCAGGGACGGGGACCGGACGGCCGAGTTCTCGGGGGAGGTGGTGGGTTTGATCGGCGCGGGAGCGTTCGTGGCCTTCGGCGAGGGGCTCAGGTACCAGGGGATGCTGCCCGTGCGGCGCCTGCGCGGCGACTGGTGGGAGCTCAATGAGGAGGGGACGATCCTGCTCGGCACGCGAAGCGGCGGCGCGATCCGCCTGGGCGATCCGATCCGGGTGCGGGTGGGACAGATCGATCCGGCGCGGGGTAGGGTGGATCTCCTGCCCGCGTTCGGCGAGGGGAGCTGAGCATGGCCAAGACCCGCAAACGAAAAGCTGCCGCCGGCGACGTCGCCACCAACCGCCAGGCCGCCTACCGCTACAACCTGATCGAGCGCTACGAGTGCGGGCTCGTGCTCACCGGCACCGAGGTCAAGTCGCTGCGGGAGGGGAAGGCCCAGCTCAAGGACGCCTACGCGATCGTGCGGGACGGCGAACTCTGGCTGATGGGCGTCTATATCCCGCCCTACGCGGCGGCCTCGCGGGAGAACCACGATCCCGAGCGACCGCGCAAGCTGCTCCTGCATCGGGCCGAGATCGACCGTCTGATGACCCGCACGCAGGAGCGCGGGTTGACCCTGGTTCCGACGCGTATGTACTTCTCCGGCGATCGCTCGCGGGCCAAGGTCGAGATCGCGCTGGCCAAGGGCAAGGACCTGTTCGACAAGCGCGACACGATCCGCAAGCGCGATATGGCGCGTGACGTGCAGCGCGAGCTGCGCGACGTCGGCCGCTGATAGGGCAGGAGACAAACGCCGCCCGCTGAACCAGAAGGTCGGAGTTCACCGTGCGTCAGTTATCTGCGACCCGGGTAGACACCACCTATGACAATCGGCACTTCCATTCTCCTGATCGCGATTGGGGCCATCCTCAAATGGGCGATCACCGCACACGTGAGCGGCATCAACATCCAGACGGCCGGCACGGTGCTGCTGATCGTGGGGATCGTCGGGCTGCTGCTCTCGACCCTCTACACCTTCGTCTGGTCCCGATCACGGACCACCCGCGAGGTCCACGTCGCGGACGAGCGGGATCCGCGGTACAACGAGCCCCGCTATTGAGAGTTAGATCTCCCGGTCGGCCCGGGCCATCCCCGGGCCTCTAGGCGGTCGCCCGCTCAGGCGAGCGTGCGGGCCAGGTGGGTGGCGTCCATGCCCACCACCAGCAGGGCGATCAGACCGAGGTACACCGCGGCGATGAGTGCCCGGTCGATCGCCGCCACCCGGTAGTAGGCGAGGGTCTCCGCGTTGCCGCGGCGCCGCTGCTGCCAGCGCTTGTACGTCTCCCAGCCGGCCACCACGGCGATGATGAGGATGATCGGGTTGGGGAACACGATGGCCAGCGCGACCATGGCCAGGAAGCCCACCGCCCACATCGCCGGCGCCATCGCGGCCATCGCCCGCCCGCCATCCAGGGGGATCACCGGAAGCAGGTTGAACAGGTTCAGGAAGAAGCCGGTGAAGGCCAGGGCCCGGAACAGGTCGTTGCCGGTCGCCTGCCAGAGCGGGATGCAGGCCGCGGCGCCGATCGTGCCCAGCACCGGCCCGGCCAGACCCACCCGAGCCTCGGCGGCCGCGTTGTCACCCAGCGAGCGGGCGCTGATGACGGCACCCAGGAAGGGGATGAACATCGGGGCGGTGGCCTTGATGCCCTCGCGGCGCAGCGCGATCACGTGTCCCATCTCGTGGACCAGGATCAGGATCACGAACCCGAGCGCGAACTGAAAGCCCCAGATCGTCGCGTAGGCCGCGATCGAGACCAGCATCGTTCCCGAGGTGGCCAGCAGCTTGACCTTGGGCAGGAACAGCAGGATCGCCTTGAGCTTGGCCAGGAAGGCGAGGATCGCCGCTCCGATCGGCGCGAGCCGGCCCCGCAGGAACCCCTGCCGTGGACGATCTGTCCCGAGACCGGGATCACCGGGCTGCGGTTCGGTGGGCCACGGCTCGGCGGACCAGCCGCCGACCGAGCCGGGCTGGTCACGACGCGCGTAGCCGAGCGGCTCTGAGGCCGGGCCTTCCGGAAGAATCGGTGGGGGTGGGGTCAAGCTCCTCTGCCACTGATTGTGGCAGCCGCGCCAGCGCACTTAGCCGACTCTTATCCGCCGCCGCGGCCCTGCCCGGTTGGGTTCGGGACCACATGGGCCCCGATCTATACTGAACTGCACACATACCCCCGGGGACGACAGGCTTCGACGTGGTCGGTTCGTGGGGGTGGTTGCGAGTCGAGGTCCCGGGCGGCCTCGTAAAACACCCGGGAAGAAAATAAGTGCGAACTCTCACGAGTTCGCGCTCGCCGCTTAGTCCACTAGCTAAGCCGTGAGCGCTCCTGGCCTCTAGCTCGCCTGCGGCGGAGCGTCGGGATCAACCAGCAGGCTCGCTCGGATAGGCCCGCTCCGGCCGACCCCGGGGACATCTTTCGGAGCTGGTCTCCCGCAACCCCGCCGGCGTGGCGAGCGGGAGACGAGACCAGAGCGCCGGATACGCTCGTAGACACCACCTTTTACGCGACTGCGGACGCGGGTTCAATTCCCGCCGTCTCCACCTCCGCAAGGGAATGCGAACCGCCCTCGGCACCGGCCGGGGGCGGTTTGTCTTCGCTGGGGCGTCGGGATCGAGGATCACTGTCGCTCGAGCCTCCGCAGTCCGTGCACCGGTGTCCACCATTCGACGACGAGCCGCGTGGCGTCCGGGTTGAGGTGGGTGTGCACAACCTCGGCGATGTCGGCGTGGAAGCGCTCGCCGTCCGGTCCGGCGGTGATCGGTCCGGCCGCTATCGCCCGGCCGGAGACCTTTGCCTCACCCGGCCACTGCGCCTCCGCCCCCTCGATCGGGTCAACGGTGGCGCTGTGCAGCGCGAAGCGGGGATCGCGATGGAGGTCGGCGCCCTTGCGGGCGTTCGGCATCGAGCCAAAGACCAGCTCGCCTTCCTCGAACACGGCCTCGATGCCGGAGATCCGCGGCGACCCGTCGGCTCGCAAGGTGGCAATCGTCTTGTGCCTGCGAGCGTCGAACAGGGCCCGCACACGCTGCGCGAACTCCGGCTCCGCCCGCTCGACGTCCCGCCAAGCCGCCATCCGCTCGGCGGACCCCTACGGCGCCTGTTCGAGCGGCCAGACCTCGACCACGCCGTGGGCGACCGCACAGGGGGTTCGCGAGACCATCTCGACCGCCTTCTCCACGCTGTCCGCCTCGATCAGCGCGAAGCCGGCCACCGGTAGCGAGGCGTGCAGGAACGGGCCCGGCTCGGTATCGACGCCGGCGGCGTCATGGTTGCGCACCTGCACCGGCGCCCCGGCGACGCCCATGACCGCCCCATCGCCGAGCAGCCGTGCGTCGTGCGCGTGCGCCGCATCCCTCACCGCCGGATCGGTGCGGGTGTAGCCATCGCGGTCGCCGTAGCCGATCGTCACGAACATGGCCATCATCTGCCTCCTGTCGGTGCTGAGCTCCCAAACCTTATGACCTCCGGCCGGGGCCCGATCCCTCGCCCGGCCGGCGGGCACGACTGGCCGCCTACCAGTCGGCGGAGCTCTCGGCCGCTCGGGCGGCCGCGCGATAGGGGGCCTGTTCGCGGCGGATGAGGTCCGGGTTGGTGTGGCGGGCGTGGGCCGTCTCGAGCGTCAGCGTCTGCAGCGCGCCCGCACCGGCCAGCAGCCCGGCGAGCCGGCGGTCGACCAGCCCGGGGTCAGGCAGCCTGATGACGATCCGTCCGAGGGCAGTCTCCTCAGCGGCAAGCGCCATGTCGTAGGCGTCGGACAGCAGTCCGGCCACGGGCAGGCCGATGGCAGCGGCGGCGCGGGCGACATGGGTGGCGCGGCGGGCCACGCGCTCGCGCTCGGGATGGTCGGTGATCGCGATGAGGATGAGCGCATCGGCGGCCTCGTGGCCCGCGAGCTGGCCATGCAGGACGGTTTCGAGCTCGAGGGCGAGCGTGGGCAGGCGGGCGCCCTCGGCGAGCTTGAGGGCCAGCTCGCGGGCCGTGGCGAGGTCGGCACCGGCTCCGGCGCACAGGACGATGCGGCGGTCGGTCAGGCGGTCGGCCATCGCCGCGGCGCGGTGGGATCCGGTGGCGTGCTCGAGCAGCTCCCGGGCCGCCGCCGGCTGGGCGGTAAACCGGCCGAGCCGGCCGGCCAGCGCGGCGCCCGCCGCCAGGGCGGAGGTGTACGCCACCGTGTGACACCAGGAGTCATCATGGCGGGGGGTGAGGAGTACATGCTCGGCCGTGCCGGCGACGGCGGCGCCGCGCTGGTGGGTGATCGCGATCGTCTGTGCGCCGGCCGTGCGCGCGGCGAGCAGGGCCAGGACGGTGGCGCGCGTCCCACCGTCGTGGGAGATCGCCAGGCACGCGCCGGGTGCGGGGTCCAGGGCGGCGCTCAACGCCGGGCGCGCCCGTACGAGCGGCGCGTGCCGGGGGTCGACGGCGGCTGACAGCAGCGCGGCGATCCCGTGCGCGGCATGCTCGGAGGTTCCGCACCCGCAGACGGTCACCGGGTGATTCTGGTCCAGGGCGGCGGCAATCGCCTCAGCTGCCCCCGTGGTGCCCGGAGGCGGGTCGCCCAGCAGCGTCTCGACCAGCGCCGGCTGCGCGGCGATCATCTCCTGCATCACCCACGGCGGGCCGGCTCGCAGCTCCGGGAACGCGTCGGTGTGCCAGTCGCGGTTAGTCATCGTCCTAGGCCGGAATGATGGCGTCTGGGGTCCGGAGCGGCGCGAGGTTCGGCACCGCCTCCCCGGGCTGGCCGGCTCACACGCGCGCTGCGGGTGATTGATCGATGCGTACCAGGTTGCCGGATGGGTCACGCACGGCGCAGTCGCGTGCGCCCCACGGCTGTTCGGTCGGCTCGGCCACGACCTCGGCGCCCGCCGCGCGGGCCCTCTCGAAGGTGGCGTCGAGGTCGTCGGTGTGGAAATGGACCCCGTTCAGGGCGCCCTTGGCGACCAGGGCGGCGAGCGCATCCCGATCGGCGGCGCTGCCGTGCAGGTAGTTCGTGAGGACGATCTCGACCTCGGGCTGCGACGCGCCCCCGACGGTGATCCAGCGAAACCCTTCGCGGGCGACGTCGTTGCGTAGCTCGAGGCCGAGCGCGTCCCGATAGAAGGTCAGCGCGAGATCGGGGTCCTGGACCTGGACGAAGCAACGGGCAAGCGTGAGGTTCATGGCGGCAAGGCTAGGGACGGCGCTCATCGGTCCTGGAGCAGTCCCAGGAGGTTGCCATCCGGGTCGGCGACGGTGGCCACCAGACGGCCGCCGCCGACGTCGTGTGCCGGCTCCTTCACCGTGGCACCGGCGGCGGTCACCTCGGCCAGCTTGGCCTCGATGTCCGGCACGTGCCAGTAGGCCAGCGGTGAGGTCATGCCCTGTGGGCCACCGCCCGGAACCAGCCCGATGTGCTGCCCAGCGGCCTCGAAGCCGACGTAGTAGGACCCGTCGGTCTCGGGCGGGACGCCGAGCAGCGCGGCGTACACCGTCTTCGCCCTGGCCAGGTCCGACACGGGATGCAGCACGGTCTTGATGCCCTGCGTGGAAGAGCCGGTCATGGTCACTCCTGAGGTAGCGGGTCAGATCGAGTCGCCGGTGGGCAAGGTCATGCTAGGCGCGACGCCGTGACCCGCGCTTCTCGAAAACTGCTCAGTTTTGGCCGGCGCTCAGCGGCGGGCATGGAGCTTCCGGTGAAACGGGACAATGTGAGCGTGAGCGCCGACCTCGATGAGTTGCGCCGGCTGTGCCGGGCGCGCGACCGGATGGACCGCGAGTACGCGCAGCCACTCGACGTTCCGGCGCTTGCCCGCACAGCGCTGATGTCCTCGGCGCACTTCAGCCGCCGCTTCCGCGAGGCGTACGGGGAGACGCCGTACTCCTACCTGATGACGCGGCGCATCGAGCGGGCGAAGGCGCTCCTGCGGAGTGGCGAGATGAGCGTGACGGATGTCTGCCTCGCGGTCGGCTGCACGAGCCTTGGCTCCTTCTCCGCCCGGTTCGCCGAGCTCGTCGGGGAGGCGCCGTCGACGTACCGCGCCCGCGACCACCACGAGCTGAGTGTCGTGCCCGCCTGCCAGACGCTGGTGCTGAGCCGGCCGCGCCGGGTGCCGACCGGCGCGTCGCTGCCAGCTTAGGGCGGCGCCGCAAGGGCCTACATTGGTCCTCGATGCTCCGAAGGTCTGTGCTGTTCGGGGTGATGGTGCTGGCTGGTGCCGCCGCGCTGCTCACGCTGGGGTTCGGCGGTGGCTTGCGGGCGTCGCACCGCTCGGGCGAGGCCGCCGACCGGACCGCCCGGGGCCGGCCCGTCATCTCGGGCACCGCGCCGGGACGGCCACCCTCGCCGTGCTCCGCGCCCGCCGGGCCGCCTTCTCGCCGGCGTGACGGATGCGCCTGAGCGGCATGAAGGCGGGGTCGACCCCAATCGCTGACCCGGATGCTGCACTCGAAGAGATTTCGCGCCCAAATCGGTCGCGTTTTCTCTTCGAGTCGTCGGGAGGCCGGCGATATCGTCTGTGCCGTCGGTCCCGGTGAGCGTCCAGCCGATGATCCCCCGCCCGGACGCGCCCAGCTCGATGCTCAACCCGTCCAGCGAAACGGTGCCGTCCACGACCGTGAACCTGGTTCATCGCCCAGGACACCGGCGGCGCGATCCGGGGCCGTCACATCGACGTGTATCGCCCGGCGCCGGCGAGCCCGGCTGACCTGGGGCGGTATGCGACCGGCCAGCGGATCCTGGTCATCCCGCCCGGGTGAGCGGCCGAGACTGAGGTCCGGCGGCCGCCGGCATCGTCCTGCGCAAGAAATTGGTCCTTTGGGGGTTGCGTCCTCGGAGCCATGGGCCGATGATCTGAGGTGTGTGGGGCATACACGAGCTCGCTCCCCGGGGTGGGGGGCAGGTTGACGCGCGTTTGCGGACGCTTCGGAGGCTGGCGCTGATCGGCTGCGCGGTCGCCCTGGCAGCAGCCTCTCCCGCGCCGGCCGGGGCCGTGGCCGATCCCATCGGCGCGCACTCGATGCTCCAGCTGAACAGTCCCTACTCGTTCATGCAGACGATGTTCGCGCAGGCGGCCGGCCTGCACGCCTCGGCCATCCGGCTCGACGTGGCGCCCGCACTGGTGTTCCCCAGCCCGACCGATCCCCCGGACTTCAGCGGCCTCGACGAGATCATGGCGCTCTCGCAGCAGTACCACCTGCGGGTGGTGGCCGACCTGTTCACGATTCCGCCGTGGATGGCCGGCTGCGCGGCGACGGACGCCGTTGCCCAGTCGCGCTGCCCACCCGCGGATGAGGCCGCCTACGGCTCGATCATCACCAAGATCGTCAGCCACGCCGATCCGGTCATCCGGGATTGGGAGATCTGGAATGAGCCCGACACCGGCGAGTTCTTCACCGGCACCCCGCAGCAGTATGCGCTGATGCTGCGCACCGCGCACGACGCCATCAAGGCCGTCGACCCGGGCGCCAACGTCCTCCTCGGCGGGATCTCGAGCTCCAGCGGGATGAGCTGGCTGGAGCAGGTGTTCGCCACCCCGGGCGCGGACGCGGCCACCGCCTTCGACATCGCCAACGTCCACGAGCGCGGCTGGCTCGACGGGCTGGTCGGTGACCTCGTCGGCTGGCGCTGGTTCCTGGCCGCGCACGGCTTCAGCGGCCCGATCTGGGTGACCGAACATGGCTACCCGGCCGACCCCGGCTATCAGTTCGACCCCCACTTCACCACCGGGCCGGCCGCCCAGGCCGCCTACCTGACGGCTTCGATCCCCTCCCTCGTGGATGCCGGCGCCGGGGAGGTGTTCGTCACCGAACGCGACAACCTCGGGGCTCAATACGCCTCGGAGGGGCTGCTGGGCGGCGATGTGACCGACCCGCCCGTGGCCGATCCACAGGTGGTGCAGCGCCCGGCCTATGCGGCCGTGGCCCACCTGGCCGACTGCTACACACTGCTCGGACGCGACTGTCCGAGCGGACCGGCGGCCGTCAGTCCGGCCGCGGTGTCGCTGCCCGCGGTGCGGCTCGGTCGCCTGGCTCAGAGCACGGTGACCGTCTCCGATCCCGGCGGTGGTCCGCTGATGCTCGGCCCGCGCACGCTGACCGGTCCGCCGGGAGTCACCGTCGCCCACGACAGCTGCCCGGCCGTGCTCGAGCCCGACGAGACCTGTGCCGTCAACCTCCAGTTCGCCCCGTCGACGCCGGGGGCCGCGCTCGACCAGCTGCAGATCCCCTCCGACGGCGGCCTGGCCAGTGTCAGCGTCGCCACGGTGGCGACCTCGGTCTCCGGCCTGAGCTCCCCGCAACTGCCTAGGGCAACGTTCGCCACCGGGCCGGCCGGAGACGGGGTCGGGATGCCGCAGGAGCTGACGCTTGATCTGACCAACCCCCTGCCGGCCCCTGTGCACGCCGGCGTGGCCAGCCTCAGCGGGCCCGACGCGGCCCGCTTCCGGCTCCTGGCCAACACCTGCCGGGGAGTCAATCTCGCCCCGCACGAGGGCTGCCGCATCACCGTCTCGTTCGTGCCCGAGCGCCTCGGGGTCGCTCAGGCCATCCTGACGCTCGGCGGCGATGGGGTTCCGCTGACCGTTGCCCTCCAGCCCATCGCCAGCGCGCCGCCGGCGATCCGGCTGCTGGCCACGGAACGGGGGGTCCGGCGATGCTCCGCGCCGGGGTTCGTGGTCGTGACCAGCCAGCCGTCGGTGGTGAGCTGGAACGCCGTGCGCGCTGCGCCGGCAATCGACCCCCGGTGCTCTGGGGGAGGCGCAGGCCCGCATAACGGTTCCCGAGCGTCGCTGCATGGCCGGGCCCGGACGGGGGCCGGGCCGGCCGTCGCCCAGGGCCGGCGAGGCTACGTGGCGAAGGTCAGAATCCGTGTCGGCCTGCTCCCGGGGCTCTACCGGCTGACCATGAAGCCGGCGAACGCGCACGGGGCCGGTTCACCGCGGGTGATCTGGACGACCATCCCAGCCTGAGTCCGACCCCGGAGCGCCGCGCGGGCGGGACCGGTCAGAGCCGCAGATCGGGCCGCGGTCCGGCCGCGCGCCGCCGTCCGGTCGGCGCCGAGTGCTCTGCCGCCCCGCTCGGTCGCCAGCCCGGCCCGCGGAACAACACCCCGAGGCGGTCGCGCCAGCCGCCGGCGACGCGCAGGTCCTGCCAGATGGCCACGTACTCGTGGAAGTTGACGCGGACAGGATTGAACGTGTCGATGTTCTTGGTCAGGCCGTAGCGCACCCGCTCGCCCTCGGGCTCGAAGGTGCCGAACAGCCGGTCCCAGACGATCAGCTCGCCGCCGTAGTTACGGTCCAGATACTGCTGCTGAGCGCCGTGGTGGACTCGGTGGTGGCTCGGGGTGTTGAACACCGCCTCATACCAGCGGGGCAGACGCCCGATCCGCTCGGTGTGGATCCAGAACTGGTAGATCAGATTCCAGCTCTGGGCCAGCAGGACCGTCCACACGGGAAACCCGACCAGCGGCATCCACATCCAGAACGGGAAGGTGGAGATCGAGATCCACGGCTGGCGCAGGGCGGTGGACAGGTTGTAGTGCTGGGAGGAGTGATGCACCACATGGGTGGCCCAGAACACCCGGCACACGTGGTGGATGCGGTGGTACCAGTAGTAGGAGAAGTCGTCGGCGACGAACAGCAGCGGCCAGAACCACCAGGCGGACGGGTGAAGCCGAAGCGGGCTCAGTTCGTAGAGGCCCGCGTAGCCGGCCACGATCGCCACCTTCAGGAGCAGGTCGACCACGACCCGCCCGAGGCCCATCGTGATGCTGGTCCGCGTGTCCCGGGCCTCGTAACCGACGAGGCCCGCCACCGCCTCCTCACCGGCATGCACGAAGGACACGTACTCGACGGCGAGCAGCAGCACGAAGAACGGGATCGCGTAGATCAGGATCGGCAGCACCGGCGAACTGGTTATACCAGTAGCCTCGCGCCATGGCAACGCGCGTTTCGGACAGCGTCCATGCCCATCTCCGGTCCCGAATCCTGAGCGGGGATCTGGCCCCCGGCGACCCGGTTCCCTCCGAACGGGAGCTGAGCGAGCGGCTCGGCGTGAACCGCCACGCGATCCGCGAGGCGCTCAACCGGCTGCAGCAGGCCCGGTTGGTCCAGGTCAGCCACGGCGGCCCGACGCGGGTGCTCGACTGGCGCGCCACCGGCGGGCTCGAGCTGATCACCGACCTGGTCCGCGAGCCCGGCCAGCCGATCGACGCGAACCTGGCCCGCGGCATCATCGAGCTGCGGGCCTGCATCGGCGTGGATGTCGCCCGCCGGGCCGCCGAGCGGGCACCGCGCCGCCTGCGCGAGCGGGCCGCCGAGCTGGCCGAACGGGCCGCTGCGGCGCCGGATCTGGTGAGTCGCGCCGCGGCCAACGAGGCCCTGTGGACGGAGCTGGTCGACGGGGCCGGCAACATCGCCTACCGACTGGCCCTGAACAGCCTGCTCGAGGGGGTGGCCGCTCATCCCGAGCTTGACGCGCAGCTGAACACCCCGGCCGATGACGAGGATGATCTGCGGGCGCTGGCCGGAGCCTTGCGGGCCGCCGAGCCGGAGGCCGCGGCCCGGGCCGCCCGAGCGCTGCTCGAGCGGCCGCTGGCCTAGCCTGGCCGGGCCGAGAGCGGCATGACCCGGGGTTGGGGGGTCAGATCGTGCCGTGCACGAAGTACCAGACGAAGAAGCCGGTGAAGCCGACGAGCAGCAGGTGGGGACGCCGGCCGTGCGCGGCCTCGGAGACGGTGTGCAGGATGACCCCGACGCCGACCCCGTTGGCGATCGAGTAGGTCACCGGCATGACGATGATCGTCGCGAACGCGGCCAGGGGAGTGGTGTTGTCCCAGCGCAGATCGCGCACGAGCGAGAACATCATCACGCCGACGATGACCAGCGCCTGCGCGGTGGCCTCGGTGGGGATGATCCCGGCGATCGGCGAGATGAACATGCACAGCAGCAGCAGGACACCGGTAACCACGGAGGCCAACCCGGTGCGGGCTCCGGCGGCGACCCCGGCGTTGGATTCGATGAAGGTCGTGTTCGAGGATGCGGACATGAAGCCGCCGAGCATGGCCGCGAAGCCGTCGATGGCCAGCGCCGTCCGGATCCGCGGCAGGCGGCCCTGCGCGTCGAGCATGCCCGCGTTGCGGCCGACGCTGATCGAGGTGCCGACGTTGTCGAACAGGTCGGACATGACCACGGCCAGGATGACCGCGATCGCCGCGCCCACTCCGAGCACGCCGAAGTGGAAGGAGACGCCCCGCCCACCGGCCAGCGCGAGATCCGGGGTGGTCAGCCAGGCGCCCTGCGGCAGCCGCGCGGTGCCGTCAGTCCAGATGTGGTAGCCGTCGATCGCGTTGATGACCGTGGCCAGTGCCGTCGCTCCGACGATCCCGATCAGCAGCGCGCCACGCACGCCCCTCGAGTAGAGCGTCCAGGTGACGAGCAGCCCGACCACGAACACGAGCATCTTCCAGGTGTGGAGGACCCCGAGCGTGCCGAGCTCGCCGCCGGAGACCACGAAGCCGGCGTTCTTCAGCCCGACCACGGTGATGAAGGCCCCGATACCGATGCCGATGGCCAGCTTCAGGTCGTAGGGGATGGCGTCGATGATCCGCTCGCGCAGGCCGAGCACCACCAGCACCACGATCACGGCCCCGTCGATGACGAAGATGCCCATCATCGACCCCCAGGTGACGCGGTGGGCGGCCACCTCGGCGGCCGCGAACGCGTTCAGGCCCAAGCCGGAGGCGAGCGCGAACGGGTACCGGCCGAACACGCCCATGAGGATGGTGAGGATCCCGCCGGCCAGTGCCGTCACCGCCAGGACCTGGTCGAACTGGAGCTTGGTGCCGGCCAGGTCGGCGGTCCCGGACAGAATGGCGGGGTTGACGAACACGATGTAGACCAGCGTCAGGAAGGTCGTGACGCCACCGATCACCTCGGTCCGGTGCGTCGAGCCGCGGGCACTGATCTCGAACCAGCGATCGATGCGGTCGGTTCTCGCGGGTGGCGGCGGGGTTGCCGCTGCGGGCGTGGTGGTGGCCACGTCAGCTCCTCTCGGTCTGGTCTGTAGGTCGAATAAGGAGGTGCGGTGGCTCACCTCGCGAGTCCGCGGCGATTATTACGCAGCGGGCGGCGCGGCGTCCCACCCTGGTTGACCGCACGGTCGCGGGTGAATCGTGCTATGGCTACCGGGATGGCAAAGATCGCAGTCACGGGTGGGAGCGGCAAGGCCGGGCGGGTCGTGGTGCGGGATCTGGCCGAGCAGGGGCACCAGGTGCTGAACATCGACCTCGTGCCCTCGCCGGAGTCACCGCATCCGGAGGCGGCGATCCCGTTCCTGCGCGCCGACGTGACCGATTTCGGTCAGGCTCTCGAGGCGCTCAGCGGCGGCGACACGCTGCCCGGAATCGAGGCCGTCGTGCACCTGGCGGCGATTCCCTCTCCCGCCCATGGCACGGCCGACCAGATCTTCCGGACCAACGCCACCAGCACCCATGCTGTGTTCGCCGCCGCGCGGCGGCTCGGTCTCAGCCGGGTCGTGTGGGCGTCGAGTGAGACCACGCTGGGCCTGCCCTTCACCCGGCCACCCGACTACGCGCCCGTCGATGAGGAGCACGTCTATCCGGAGACGAGCTACGCGCTGTCGAAGGTGGTGGGAGAGGAGCTGGCCCGCCAGTTTCACCGCTGGAGCGGGATCCCGATCATCGGGCTGCGCTTCTCGAACGTGATGATCCGCTCCGACTACGAGCGGTTCCCCGGCTTCCAGGACGACCCGCATCTGCGCAAATGGAACCTGTGGGGGTACGTGGACGAGAGCCATGTGGCGGAGAGCGTGCGCCTGGCCCTGGCCGCCGACATCGACGGGGCGGACAGCTTCATCATCGCCGCCGCCGACACGGTCATGCGCAGGCCCAGCCGCGAGCTGATGGCCGAGGTCTTCCCGCAGGTGCCGCTGCGCGACGGGGTGCAGGGCAACGACACGCTGCTGGACATCGGCAAGGCGCGCCGGGTGCTGGGCTACGACCCCCAGTTCAGCTGGCGCGAGCTGTTCTAGTGCCCCTTCCGCTGAACCTCGACCGGATGCCCACCGCGCCGCTGGCGGCCACGGGCCTGATCGGCGGCTTTGCGATCGCCGTCGGCACCGGCTCACGCCCGCTCGGCGGCCTGTTCATGGCCGCCTGCGGGCTTCCCTGCATCGCCGTCTGGCTGCGCCGGGACGGTCGCCGGACGGCGGCCGGGCTGACGGCCACCGGGCTCATCGCGTTTGCCGCCTCCCACGTGCTCGGACATGTGGTCGGCGCCTGGCCGGCCGTGATCATCGTGTCCGCGCTCACCGCCGGCTGCTGCTGGCACTTCTCGGACGCGCGGCGGCGTCGCGCGGGCCTCAGCCGCCCCGCATCAGCTGACTCGCCGAGAACGGCGCGCCGCGCGGATCAGCCAGAACCGTCCGCCTGAAGCCCCCCGCCTCGGTCGGGGCGGCCAGGACGGTTCCCCCCAGGCCCGGCGCCGCGTCGGCCGCCGCCGCGGCGTCGGCGATCCAGAAGTCCACATCCCAGCGTCCGGTCGGCCGCTCGGCGGTGGTCAGCGCCGCGACGACGTCGCGGGGCACCGGCTGAGCCTCCTCGCCGCCGACATAGCCCGGCTTGCGAAATAGCCAGAACGGGGCGTCCCCGCCGGCGTTGAAGGGTTCGGCCCGCCAGCCGAACAAGGCCCCGTAGAACGCCGCCGCCGCGTCCGGATCCGGAGCCGACAGGAGGCTCATCGCCCAGGCCGAGGGCTCGTTGACCCGGGCTGCACCGGGGCGTAGCCGGCCCCGCCAGAGACAGACCACCGCGCCCGACGGGTCGGCCAGCACGGCCATGCGCCCGGCCGGTGAGGCGTCCCAGTCCTCGAGCAGGATCTCCGCCCCCGCGGCCCGTGCCCGCGCGGTGGCCGCGCTCAGGTCGTCCACCGCCACATGCGTGTACCAGGCCGGGGGCGGAGGCTCGACGCCGCCGGGGAGCGGGGCGATCCCGGCCACGTCGGCGCCGTCCAGGCGAGCCACGAAGTACTCCCCCGGGGGGTCGCCGGACAGCTCTCCCGAGCCGAGGAAGGTCCAGCCGAACAGGCCCCCGTAGAAGCGCTGGGCCGCCTGGGGGTCATCGGTCAGCGTCTCCACCCAGCAGGGGACACCATCGGGGTACGACGACCGCTCGCTCATTGAGAACCGACCTCCCGCTTGGACTCACATTAGTCGCGGTATCATATCAGTTAGTTGGAAGATCCAACCTAAGATCGGAAACGGTGGACTATGGCTGACAGACGGACCTATGGCGACTCCTGCGGCATCGCCCGGGCGCTGGATCGCGTCGGGGAGCGCTGGGCGCTGCTGGTGGTGCGGGAGCTGGCGCTCGGCCCGAAGCGGTTCACCGACCTGCGCGGCGGGCTGCCGGGTGTCGCCCCTGACATCCTCGCCCAGCGTCTGCGCGACCTGGAGGCCGCGGCCGTCGTCCACCGCCGCCGGCTGCCACCGCCCGCCGCTGCGCGCGTGTACGAACTGACCGAGTGGGGCCGGGAGCTCGTGCCGGTGTTGCTCGCCCTGGGGCGGTGGGGAAGCCGAGCCCCGCTGCCCGACCGGCCTCGCGCGCTCAGTCCGGACGCGCTGGCTCTGGCCCTGGAGACGACGTTCGCGCCGACCGTCACGCCGACCGCGGCCAGCTACCAGCTCATGCTCGGCGAGCACGCCTTCCGGGTCACCGTCGACGCCTTCGGGATCGAGCTGACGCGCGGCCACGCCAGCGACCCTGTGTTCACGCTGCGCACCGACCCGAGCACGCTGAGCGGCCTGCTGTGGCATGGTCGCTCGATCGGCGCGGCGCGGCGCGCCGGCACGCTCGAGCTGGAGGGCGACACCGCTGACCTGGCGCGTTTTCTGGACCTCTTCTCCGCGCCGGTGCCGGTCGCCGCCTGAGTGGCGGCGGGTTCGGATGCGGCTCGTTTCGCCGGGTCGCCGAACCACTAAGCTCCCGGCCAGGATGACTTACACGACCGTCGAGGCACGCCAGAAGGTGCTCAACGACATGGCCATCGCCACCGAGCAGATCGCCGTGTCGATGGCCGCGCTCGGGGAGGCCTACGAGCATCTCGACGAGCACGCCGCCGATGTGCTCGAGGAGCAGCTCTTCCGCCCCGTGCAGCACGCGTACGGGCGCATCCAGCGCACCCACAACGACTTTGCCGCCCGCACGGGGCTGAGCACGCGAAGCTTCGCCCCGCGCGAGCAGGCGGCTCCGTCCCACTCGGTGCAGACGCTGATCGACCGGGCGGTGCTGGCCTCGGGGGAGGCCGACCAGACGATCGCCGACCTGCAGGACTCGATGCTGCCGGTCGAGGTCGGCGACCCGGAGCTGCGCGCTGGGCTGGCCCAGACGCGGGAGGCGCTGGCCGCGGTGCCGGTCCGGGCCCGCGCGCTGACCCGGACCGTCGGGCGCTGACCGTCCGGCCGAGGCCCGGCCGCGGGCCGGTTCGTCCGGTGCTCGAACTGGATGCGAGCGTCGGGATATACCGCTAGCATCGCCATGACCCAGATGGGACCCAATGCCTCCGGTGTGTCGGCTGCACCGCCCACATCAGACTGTCCTGCGCCCGAGGCGGGGACGGACGGTTCCTCGACCGATCATCAAGCCGCCGTGCGGGCGGTCAAGATGCCGCTCGTGGACCGGCTGGCCAGCGCGGTCGTCACCGGGGCGCCGCCGGTCCTGGTCCTGATCGGTATGTGGCTGGGCTGGAACAAC
Organism: Solirubrobacteraceae bacterium; assembly: GCA_036392135.1. Taxonomy (GTDB): domain Bacteria; phylum Actinomycetota; class Thermoleophilia; order Solirubrobacterales; family Solirubrobacteraceae; genus Palsa-465. The sequence goes on along the minus strand of DASVYO010000099.1, from coordinate 7,932 downwards.
GACCTGCTCGTCTGGCAGGACCTGCTGGTGCTGGCGATCTTCTACACGGTGATCGGCTCCGGGGTGACCGTCGGCTTCCACCGCCTGCTGACCCACCGCAGCTTCAAATGCCACCGCCTGACCCGGGCCGCGTTCGCGGCGCTGGGGTCGGCCGCCGCCGAGGGGCCGGTGATCGACTGGGTGGCCACGCATCGCAAGCACCACCAGTTCTCCGACGAGGCCGGCGATCCCCACAGTCCGCACCTGGATGAGCGCCACGGCTGGCGGGGTGAGCTGTGGGGCTTCCTCCACGCCCATATCGGCTGGGTGTTCTCCGACATGGAGGTGGCCGACGAGCGGCGCTACGCCAAGGATCTGCTGGCGGACCCGTGGATCCGGTTCGTGGATCGCACCTTCGTGCTCTGGGTGGTCGCCGGTCTGGCGGCCGCGTTCGGGCTCGGCGTGGCCCTGACCGGAACGGTCACCGGCGGCCTGACCGCGCTCCTGTGGGGCGGCGCGGCCCGGATCTTCTTTGTGCATCACGCCACCTTCAGCATCAACTCGGTGTGCCACTACTTCGGGCGGCGCGACTACGCGACGGGGGACGAATCGCGCAATGTGGCCTGGCTGGCCATCCCGACCTGGGGTGAGGCCTGGCACAACAACCACCACGCCTTCCCGACCTCGTACCGGCACGGCCTGCGCCGCTGGCAGATCGACCCCTCGGCGGCCATGATCCGCGTGCTGGAGATGACCGGGCTGGCCTGGGACGTGGTGCGCGTCGACCCCGCGCGCCGCGCCGCCAAACGGCTGGCGCCATCCGAACTCTGAGCGGGCCGGGCCGGCGGGCTGTCCGCAGGATGACCGCACGGGCGCACTAAGCTCGCCTGCCGTGGCGTTCTCGAACCTGGCTCCCCTGCGACGTGAACTGGCCGCTGCCCTCCCGCAGCGCCCGTTCGCGATCCGCTTCTGGGACGGGAGCAGCGTGCCGGCCACCGAGCCGGGCGGCCCGACGTTCGAGATCCACTCGCCCGAGGCCCTGGCTCACGTGCTGCGGGCGCCCGGTGAACTCGGACTGGGCCGCGCCTATGTGCTCGGGCTGGTCGACACCGATGACATCGAGGGTGCGCTCCGGGTCGTCGACACGTTCGAGGCCCCGTCCGTGTCCCCGACGCAGATCGCGCGCCTGGCCCTGGCCGTGATCCGGGCCACCGGCCTGGTCAAGCTCCCGCGCCCGCCGGCCTCAGAGCTCAGGCTCACCGGGGAGCGTCACACACCGGGTCGCGACCGCAGCGCGGTCCGCTACCACTATGACGCCGGCAACGAGTTCTTCGCCCTGTTCCTGGACGAATCCATGACCTACAGCTGCGCGTACTTCCAGGGCGGCGCGCAGACGCTGGCCGAGGCCCAGCAGGCGAAGCTCGGGCTGGTGGCCAAGAAGCTGGCCCTGAGGGAGGGCGAGCGGGTGCTTGACGTCGGCTGCGGCTGGGGGAGCTTCGCGATCCACGCCGCCTCGCACCACGGGGTGCAGGTGCTCGGCGTCACCCTGTCCGAGCAGCAGGTCAAGCTCGGCCGCGAGCGCGTTCGCGCCGCCGGCCTTCAGGATCAGGTCGAGCTGCGGGTCGCGGACTACCGCGAACTGTCCGGCGAGCAGTTCGACGCCATCTCCTCGATCGGCATGGTGGAGCACGTGGGGGAGGAGCGAATCGACCTCTACATGCGCACCCTGAGTGATCTGCTGCGTCCCGGTGGCCGGATCCTCAACCACGGCATCGCCAAGCTGATGGACTTCGACACCCAGGACGAGGGAGCCTTTTCAGAGCGCTTCGTGTTCCCGGACGGGGTGCCGCTGCCGCTCTCGCGAATCGAGCTGGCGATGGAGCGCACGGGCCTGGTCACCCGCCACGTCGAGGGTCTGCCCCAGGACTACGCGGAGACTCTGCGCCACTGGATCGACAGCTTCGAGGCGCACTACGACGACGCCGTGCGGCTGGCCGGCGCCGAGCGCGCCCGGGTGTGGAAGATCTACCTGCGCGCCGCTCGCCAGGGCTTCCTCACCGGCTGGGCCTCGGTCTACCAGGTGCTGGCCGACAAGCCGGCCTAGTCGCCGGGATCGCCGTTCCATCGCGACCCCGGCGACTGAACACGAGCTAGTCGGCGGCTGCGGCCGTGGCCATGTCCGGGGCCGGCGCGGGGACGGGCTCGGCGGCCGGGGCGGGCTGGGACTCGGCGTAGGCGTGGGCGCCCGCCGCACCGGCGACGCCCAGCAGGAGGGCGAGCAGCGCCCACCCGGAGCCGTGGGCCTCGCTGCCCCGGGCGGCATCGATCGACGGCGAGCCGGGGCCGGTTTCGGCCAGCGCCAGCGCGGCCCCGATCATGAGCAGGTTGTACTCGTAGCCGCCGTCGCTGGCCCAGGGCCCGTTCTTCAGGTGGACGCGGTTGATGGCCGTGAGCATCGTGGCGATCAGGGCGGCCGAGGCCAGCGGGGTCGCCGCGCCCAGGAGGATCAGCGAGCCGCCTCCGGTCTCGCTGAGGCCGGCGGCCAGGGCGTGGTGCTTGCCGGGGCGCAGACCCAGGCTGCCCTCGAAGAACTGACCCGTGCCCTCCAACCCATGGCCTCCAAACCACCCGAACAGCTTCTGGGTGCCATGCCCGATGAACAGGCCTCCGAGGATCAATCGCAGGAGAAGTCGTCCGAGTTTCATGTTCCGCCTCCCTCCGTAGTTGTTGACCACGCAACCATAGCGCTTCACTCGTGTGAGGTGTCAGTGAAAAGCCTGGCGGCCGCTTCCACGCTAGGAGTATGGTCCCGCGGTAGCGCTGGCAAACAGAGGAGAGGGAATGAGCAGCACCGTCAACGTGCGTCTCAACGTCAACGGCGTCGAGCATGAGATCGAGGTCGAGCCGCGACTGTTGCTCGTCCACGCGCTGCGCGACCGGCTGGGCCTGACCGGCACCCACGTCGGATGCGACACCTCGAACTGCGGTGCCTGCACCGTGCATCTGAACGGCGACGCCGTCAAGTCCTGCACGGTCCTCGCCGTCCAGGCGGACGGAGAGCGGATCACGACGATCGAGGGCCTCGGAAGCGAGGCGGACCTGCACCCCATGCAGGAGGCCTTCTGGAACAACCACGGCCTGCAGTGTGGGTACTGCACGCCGGGGATGATCATGGCCAGCGCGGCGCTGTTGAACGAGAACCCCAACCCGACTGAGGACGAGGTCCGTCACGCGCTGGAGGGCAACCTGTGCCGCTGCACCGGCTACCACAACATCGTCAAGGCGGTGCTGGACGCGGCCGCCAAGACGAGCATGGAGGTGGGGGCATGAGCGCCACCGAACAGGCCTCCACCGGCCCTCATGTCGGGCGGGTCATGCGCCGCAAGGAGGACCCGCGGCTGATCACCGGGCGCGCCCGCTACGTGGACGACATCTCGCTGCCCGGGACGCTCTGGGCGACGCTGGTCCGCTCGCCCGAGGCGCACGCCAGGATCGTCTCGATCGATGGCTCGGAGGCCGCGGCCCGGCCGGGCGTACACGCCGTGTTCACCGGAGAGGACATGTCCGATCTCGGTGGACCGCTGCCGATGGCCTGGGCCCCTCCGGGCGTCGAGGTGGCCAACCCGGAGCACTGGCCGCTGGCCCGCGGCACCGTCAACCATGTCGGCGACCCGGTGGCCGTGGTCATCGGGGAGGATCGCTATGCGGTTGCCGATGCGGCCGAGGACGTGATCGTGGAGTATGAGCCGCTGCCGGTCGTCGTCGATCCCGAGAAGGCGCTCGAGGGCGGCCCGTTCGTGCACGACGCGCTGGGCTCGAACAAGGTCCACGAGTGGTCGCTGCCCGGCGGTGACGTCGAGGCGGGGTTCGCCGAGGCCGACGTGATCGTGGAGCGGCGCGTGGTCAACCACCGGATCGCCGGCGCGCCGATCGAGCCACGGGGCGTGCTGGCCGACTACCGGGCCGGGTCGCTCACGCTGTGGACCTCGACGCAGGTGCCCCATTTCGTGCGCCTGTTCATGGCCCTGCTGCTCGGTCTGAGCGAGGATCACGTACGGGTGATCGCGCCCGAGGTGGGCGGCGGGTTCGGCTCCAAGCTCCAGGTTTACGGGGAGGAGGTGCTGGCCTGCTGGGCCTCGCGCAAGCTGGGCCGCCCCGTCAAGTGGATCGAGACGCGGACCGAGAACATGGCCGTCACCCACCAGGGCCGCGATCAGATCTCCTACACCAGGATGGGTGCCAAGCAGGATGGCACGATCACTGCCTTCCACGTGCGGATCGTGGCCGACTTCGGCGCCTACAACATGATCCTCACGCCACTGATCCCGTCCCTGGGCGCGTTCGTGATGGGTGGCTGTTACAAGATCCCCAACGTCCGGACCGACATCGTCGGGGTGTTCACCAACAAGTGCCCGACGGACGCCATTCGGGGCGCCGGTCGCCCCGAGGCGACGCACATGCTCGAGCTGACGCTGGACGCGATGGCGCACGAGCTGGGGATGGACCCGCTGGAGATCCGTCGCAAGAACTTCATCCCGGCCGAGGACTTCCCGGCGGCGGTGGCGACGGGCGTCGTCTACGACTCAGGCGACTACGCCAAGACGCTCGACAAGCTGCTCGAGCACTTCGATCTCGAGGCCTTCCGCCGCGAGCAGGCGCAGCAGCGGACCGAGGGGATCTACCGCGGTGTCGGCTTCTGCACCTACACCGAGATCTGCGGGCTGGCCCCGTCACGGGTCACCGGTCCGGGCGGGGTGGGCGTCCAGGCCGGGCTCTGGGAATCGGCATTGGTCCGGGTTCACAACACGGGCGCGGTCACCGTATACACCGGCACGTCCCCGCACGGGCAGGGTCTGGACACCGCCATGGCCCAGATCGTGGCCGACAAGCTCGGCGTCGATCCGAGCATCGTCGAGGTGATCCATGGCGACACCGCGACCGGCCCCGAGGGACGCGGTACCTACGGCTCGCGATCGCTGGCCACGGGCGGTGAGGCGGTGGCCCGGGCCACCGACAAGGTCGTCACCAAGGCCAAGGCGATCGTGGCCGCCGAGCTCGAGGCGGCGCCCGAGGACATCGAGGTGAGTGACGGCAAATTCTCGGTGCGGGGCTCCCCGGACAAGGGCATGGCACTGGCTGACATCGCCGGAGTGGCCTACGTCGGGGCCGTCCCCGAGGGGATGGAGCCCGGACTGGAGGAGACCACCTTCTACGACCCGGAGAACTTCGTCTTCCCGTTCGGCGCCCACGCCTGCGTGGTCGACGTCGACCCCGAGACCGGCAAGATCGAGGTGGTCCGCTATGTGGCCGTCGATGACTGCGGCCGGGCCATAAACCCGATGCTGATCGACGGCCAGGTCCACGGCGGCGTCGCGTTCGGCATCGGTCAGGCGCTGTACGAGCGGGTGCACTACGACGAGGACGGCCAGCTGGTCACCGGCACCTTCGTCGATTACGCGCTGCCCACCGCGGCCGAGCTGCCCAGCTTCGAGACCGACCGCACCGAGACGCCCTCGCCGGTCAACTCGATGGGCGTCAAGGGGGTCGGAGAGGCGGGCACGATCGCCGCCAGCGCAGCCGTCACCAATGCCGTGATCGACGCCCTGCGCCCGCTCGGCGTCGAGTTCATCAACATGCCGCTCAGCCCGATGCGGGTCTGGGAAGCCATCACCGAGGCCAGGGGAGGTGCGGCATGATCCCGGCCGCGTTCGATTACCGGGCGCCGGAGACGCTCGACGAGGTCATCCGTGAGCTGCATGAGAACGGTGACGAGGCCAAGCTCCTGGCCGGCGGCCATTCGCTGATCCCGCTGATGAAGCTGCGCCTGGCGGCTCCGGTGCTGCTGGTCGACATCCGCAAGCTGCCCGGATTGCACGGGGTGGAGCGCCAGGATGGGCACTGGCGGGTCGGGGCCCTGACCCCGCACGCGCTGCTCGAACACTCGCCCGAGGTGGGCGTGGTGTCGCGCATCGCGGCCCTGATCGCCGATCCTCAGGTGCGCAACCGGGGCACGATCGGGGGCTCGCTGGCCCACGGGGACCCCGCCTCGGACCTGCCCGCCGCGATGCTGATCACCGACGGCGAGGTCACGTTGCAGAGCGCCGCCGGCCAGCGCACGGTGGCCGCCGCCGACCTGTTCCACGACTACCTGGAGACGGAGGTCGGGCCCGAGGAGGTGTTGACCGAGGTGCGCTTCGCGGCGCTCGACGGCTACGGCCACGGCTATGAGAAGTTCAACCGGCGCTCGGAGGACTGGGCGATGGTGGGCGTCGCGGCGCTGGCGCGGGTGGCCGACGGGCGCTTTGAGGACGTGCGCGTGGGACTGACCAACATGGCCTCGACACCGCTCCGGGCCCGGGCCGTGGAGGACGCGCTGCGCGGCCAGGAGGTATCGGCACAGAGCATCGCGGCGGCGGCCGAGCAGGCCGCCGAAGGCACCCATCCGCCCGCCGACCTGAACGCCAGCTCGGACTACAAGCGCCATCTGGCCCGGGTCCTGTGCCGGCGGGCCCTGAGCAAGGCGGCCGGCCTCTGAGCCTCCGTGGTTCATGGACGTGACGCCTGCGGAGATCGACTCGGTCGAGTCCGCGGGTGCCGCGCTGGCCGCGCAGGGGTATCTGGCTGATCGCCCGCTGGCGCTGGCCGTACACCTGGCCGTGGCGCTCGAGCAGCCCCTGCTGCTCGAGGGGGAAGCCGGCGTGGGGAAGACCGAGGTCGCGCGAGCGTTGTCGGCCGCCCTGGGCGCACGCTTGATCCGCCTGCAGTGTCACGAGGGGATCGATCTGCACCACGCGGTGTATGACTGGGACTATTCGCGCCAGCTGCTGGCGCTGCGCGCGGCGGAGGGCGGGGTCGACGAGGGCGAGCTGTTCGCGCGGCGCTTCCTGTTGCGGCGCCCGCTGCTCGACGCGCTCGAAGCCGATCCGGCCCGGCCGGTGGTCCTGCTGATCGACGAGATCGACCGTGCCGATGACGAGTTCGAAGCCTTCCTGCTGGAGTTCCTGTCCGACTTCGCGGTGACGATCCCCGAGCTGGGGACGATCACCGCCCAGCGGCGGCCACTGGTCGTGCTGACCTCGAACCGGACGCGCGAACTGCACGACGCGCTCAAGCGACGCTGCCTCTACCACTGGATCGACTACCCGACGCCCGAGCGCGAGCGGGAGATCGTCCATGCGCGCCTGCCCGGCGTGCCCGAGAGCGTGGCCTCGCGGGTGGTGGGCGCCGTCGGCCGCCTGCGCGAGCAGGGTGACCTCTACAAGCTGCCCGGGGTGGGGGAGACGATCGTCTGGGCCCAGGCGCTGCTCGCCGTGGGCGATGACGCGTCCCTGGAGGAAACCCTGGGCGCGGCGTTGAAGGTCCACGAGGACCTGGTCCGGGTTCGCGCGCGCCGGGTGCTGGATGGCGTCTGAGCCGGTCATCGGCCCCGTCGCGGCGCTGGCCGCGGTCATGCGCCGCCAGGGTTCGCGGGTGGGAATCGGAGAGGTGCTGGCCGCCCACCAGGCGCTGACGGTCGTGGACCCGGCGTCGCGCGAGGACGCCCGGCTGGCCCTGCGGGCGGTGCTGTGCTCGCAGCACGCCGATCTCGGGCGCTTCGAGCTGGCCTTTCTGTCGGTGTTCGGCGATGGCCGGGCTGACGAGCGCCCCGACGCGCCGCTGTCCGAGCTCGGCACGATCGAGCGCGCCGCCCTGCCCAGCATGGGCATGCCTGACGTCTCCGGGCGCCGGGCTGACGCCGGCTCGGAGCCGGTCCCCGCCGCGTGGAGCGAGATCGAGCTCCTGCACGAGAAGGACTTCGCGCGCTACACGCCGGCCGAGATGGCCGCCGCCCGCGAGCTGATCGCGCGGTTGGCGCGGCGCCACCCGACCCGCCTGTCGCGCCGCACGCGGGCCTCGCGCCGCCGCGAGCACGTCCCGGACCTCCGCCGCACCGTGCACGCCTCCCTGCGCACG
>DASVYO010000098.1:0-8936 GCA_036392135.1 Solirubrobacteraceae bacterium | reverse complement strand
GCGCTCGCGCGTGGAGCACGGCTCCCAGGTCAGCGGCGCGCTGCACCCCCAGGCGCTCGGCGAGGCCGACCGCGCCGGCGCCGGCGCCGGCGCCGGTCCAGCGAGGCATCACGAGCACCGTCGGCGCGCCCGCCAAGCGGTCAGTCCTGCTCGAAGCGGTACATCGTCCCAGCGGGCCTGGCCGGCTCCCGGGCCAGGTGCGCCACCGCGCCGGAGAGCACGTCGGCGAACACGGCCGGGCTGGCTCCCATGAGCTCGATCAGCGTGGCCACCGGGGTCGGCTCGCCGGGCACGACCTCGTTGGCATAGTCGGTGACAAAGCCGATCAGGGCGAAGGGCAGCTCGAGCTCGCCGCACAGGACGGTCTCCGGACCGCCGGTCTGACTGACCGCAACCACGCCGCACGCGGCGAGCTGGGCGATCTCAGCCGGAGTGTTGAAGCGGGGGCCGTCGACGTGGCCGTAGGCGCCGCCGTCGTGCACGCGATGTCCGCCGGCCCGGGCGGCGCCGAGCAGCGCCGAGCGCACCCCGGTTGAGAACGGGCTGCCGTGCAGGATCCAGTGGCCACGCTCCCGATCGCCGGGCCGGACCCAGAACGTGCACAGCGACCCGTCGGGCAACCGGTTGAGCGGGAAGTGCAGATCACCGAACACGACCAGCGACCCGAGCCCCAACCCCGGGTCGACGGCGCCGCACGCCGTGCAGCCGATAACCGCCGCGGCGCCGAGCGAGTGCAGGGCCCAGATGTTCGCCCGGTGATTGACGTGGTTGGAGAGACGGACGTGCCCGGGGCCGTGGCGCGAGAGCTGGAGGATCTCGTGACCGGCGAGCCGCCCGCGGGAGACCTCGACCGCCCCGAACGGGGTCTCGACGGTGACATCCTCATCGAGTTCGCAGCCGGGTAGCGCATGGCTACCCGAGCCCGTGATGACCGCGACCGCCACGGGCGCGATCCTACTGAGGATGAGTCCCCACCCCGCCCTCGATCCCCGGTCCTGGACGGTGCTCTACGACGCCGATTGCGGTTTCTGCCGCTGGTCGCTGGGCGTCGTCCTGCGCGCCGACCGCCGGCGCCGGCTGCGCCCGGTGCCGCTGCAGTCCCCCGAGGCCACCGTGCTGCTGGCTGACCTCAGTCCCGAGGAGCGGATGGCCTCCTGGCATCTGATCTCCCCGGCCGGTGGCCGGCGCTCGGCCGGCGACGCGATCCCGGCGCTGGCGGCGCTGCTGCCCGGCGGGCGAATCGCCGCCGCGGGCCTGAAGCGCACCGGGCCGCTCAACCGGCGCGGGTACCGGTGGGTGGCCGAACACCGGTCACTGCTCGGACGGCCGATCTCCGAGCACGCCAAGCGGCGGGCGGATGAGCTCATAGCCGCTCGGGCGGCCGGCCGACGCCCGGACGGTTGACTCCAGGGGGCCCCATGGGCCCGCCTAACTCCGGGCGACGCTAGCGGGGCACCCGGCCGCCGGCCGCGCCCGGCTCGCTGGCCGGTCCGTGCGGGGCGGCGATGCCGAGCACGCGCATCGCCTTCAGGCCCATGGAGAGCTTCTCGCGGCCGTCGGTGGAGGAGACATCCAGACCGGTCAGCTCGCGCACGCGCTCGAAGCGGTAGCGGATCGTGTGGCGATGGGTGATGAGGCGGGCCGCGGTGGCGTTGACGTTGGCGTCGCACTCCAGGAAGGTGGCCAGCGTGCCCAGCAGGTCGGTCTCGTACTGCTCGTCATAGGCGACCAGCGGCCGGACGGTCTCCTTATAGAAGCGCCCGAGCTCGGTGGGGTCGCTCATGTAGGGCAGCAGCAGCTGGTAGGTGCCGGTCTCCTCGTAGGCGAGCTCGACGCGCTCGCTGTCCCCCTCGGCGACATTCAGGGCCAGGAGAGCCTCGTTGTAGGCGCGCTGAAGATCGAGGGGATCCTCGACCCGGCGGCTGCGGCCAAGCGCGAAGGCAAAGCCGGGCAGTCCCGACTCGAGCTCGCGCAGCACGGCGGCGGACACGCGGCGGCCGGCGTCCCCGTCGGCGTCGGGCAAGAGGATGACCACCTCGTCGCTGTCGGGCTCGGTCGGGGCGGCGATCGACCCGGAGGCGATCGAGCGGGCGCCGCGGGCGGCCACGGCGAGCAGGCGCCGGCGCCAGTCGTCCTCGGTGGGCGTCCGGGCGTGGGCGCGGACCACGGCCACGCTGGCTCCCTGGGCCAGATCGGTGCCGAGCTCCTTGCCGCGGGCGATGAGATCCTCCCGGTCCTCGATCCGGCGGCCCAGCGCGGCCCGCTGGAAGCTGGTGGCGAGTTCCTCAGAGGCCCGTTCGGGGGCGCGAACGCGCTCGACCTCGGACGCGATCAGGGTGGTGACCAGGCGCAGCAGGGCACCGTCCGGCGTGCCCTCCCGGGCGCGCATGCGCAGCTGCCCGACGGGGGATTCGGCCACCTTGAGCTCGACCGTCGACACATCGTCGGCGTCGCGCATCAGCGAGCGCTCGTCGGCCGGTGAGCGGGCGGCAACGGCCAGCACCGAGGCCGAGCGGTCGATCAGGATCAGGCTGGCGTCGAGCGCGCGGGCCGCGGCCCGCAGAATCTCGGGTAGGCCGGCGCCGGCCTCGACGGCATCCGTGATGGCGGCGAAGGCGCCCAGGTCAGGGGTGCGGGCGCTCAGAACAGGCGTGGCCACTCGAGGATGACCACGGCGCCGAGCAGGCCCCCGAGGCCGACCATCGCGGCCAGCACGTAGAGGGACAGCACCACGGCCGCAAGCCGCTCGAGCGGACGCCGGTAGGCGGTCACGGCGGGGGCCAGCACGAGGGTCCCAAAGGCACCCAGGCAGAGCACGCCCGCGCAGGCGGCGACGAGGTAGGTGACGGTCTGGTTGCTCACTGGCGGCCTCTCAATTGTTGCGAAACGGGCCGCGGACCGAAAGGCGGACCCGCGGAGAGCCGGAAATTGCGGAGAACCTTCACGGGTTCGCGGCCTGGCGGGGATCCCCTCTGCGCAGCGGGCGGACGGCCACCGCGCCGGGAAATTTCCCGGCCACCTGCGCCGCCGCCGCGGAGGCCCGGCCCCAGCCGTCCTCCCCCCAGAACAGCCCGATCACCGTCGGCCCCGAGCCGCACACGATCTCCCGCTGCGCCCCAGCCGCGCGGGCGGCGCTCAGAGCGCGGGCGATCTCCGGGCGAAGGCTGAGCGCGGCGGCCTGCAGCTCGTTCACGGTCTGGGCGGTGGGCAGAATCCAGCCCGGACCGGTGAGCGTGGTCTCAATGGCCACATCGACCGCCAGGAGCTCGGTGCGCGAGCGGAGCCGGCCGCGCTCGTCAAAGGCCGCGTAAACGTCGGCGGTGGACAGCCCGAAGGCCTGGGGGATCACCAGCAGCGCGTGCGCGCCGGCGTCGGGAAGCCGGCGGACCAGTTCGCCGGCGCCGGTGCCGACCGCGGGTCCGGGGTCGAGCTGGCTGGGGACGTCGGCGCCGAGCCGGGCGGCCAGCGCGGCGAGCGCGTCCGGCTCGATCGGAGCCAGGGCCGGCGCCTGGCGCAGGACCGCGGCCGCATCGGCCGAGCCGCCGCCCATCCCGGCGGCGATCGGGATCCGCTTGTCGATCTCGATCCGCAGCGGCGGCGCCGCCCAGCCCGATTCCCGCAGGCCGGCCAGGGCCGCCTCGACCAGGTTGGGCCCGGGCACCCCCGGGCACACGACCTGGTCGACGGGCGCGCCGGATTCGGTGATCACGAGCTCATCGGCCAGGTCGACGGACTCGAACACGGTGACCAGCTCATGGCGCCCATCCTCACGGCGCTCGCCCACGTACAGGCACAGGTTGACCTTGGCGTAGGCGGGCACCCGCACAGGCAGGCCGCCCTCCGTCGGCGCCCCATCGCTGACGCCGGCGCTCACGCCGCCAGCCTCTGTGCCAGGTCGCGGAACTGGGCCGGGGAGAGACGCTCGGCCCGCTCGTCAGGCCGGAAGCCGAGCTCGACGAGGGCGGCGCGGGCGCGCTCGCGGATGCCCGAGCCAAAGCCCGGGGCCAGGGCCAGCGAGCCGGCCAGGGCCTTGCGGCGATGGGCGAAGGCGCCGTGAACCAGGGCACGCAGCTCGGGGTCGGCGCCGGGCCCGACCCGGCGCAGACCGAGCAGGACGGAGTCGACGTTGGGCACGGGGCGGAAGACCGTGCGCGAGACGGGGCGCAGGACCCGGACCTCACAGGCCAGCTGGGCCAGGACGGACGGCACGCCATAGGCGGAGCTGCCCACCCCGGCGGCGAAGCGCTCGCCCACCTCGCGCTGGACCATGACCACCCACTGCGCGACCGACGGCAGCTCGTCGATCGTGCGCAGCAGCAGCGTGGCCGCGATCCCGTAGGGCAGATTGGCCACGATCTTGGTCGGCGCGGGCTGCAATCCGGCCAAGTCGACCGACAGCGCGTCGCCCATGTGCAGACGGGCGTTCGGAAACGGGGCCAGGAGCTCGCGCAGTCCGGCCTCGAGCCGTGGATCGACCTCGACCACGTGCAGCGCGCCGACGCGGGGCGCCAGCCGCTCGGACAGGATCCCCGGTCCGCCGCCGACCTCGAGCACCACGTCCTGGGCGGACAGCGAGGCCAGTCGCTCGATCACCGTGAGGATGTTCCGGTCGATGAGGAAGTTCTGACCCAGCTCGCGCTGCCGGGCCGACCGCGCGCTCACCAGCCGAACACGGCCCCGGCGCTGTGCTGCACCGCGGCCTCGAAGTCGGTGTAGGACACCCGCCGCTCGAGCGCCAGCGCCTGCGCGGTGTGAACCACGTTGGCGGGCTGGTTCGGCTGGCCGCGCACGGCCTGCGGGGACAGGTAGGGCGCATCGGTCTCGACCAGCAACCGGCCGGCGGGGACGCGCAGCATCGCCTCCCGCAGGTCGGTCGCCCTGGGGTAGGTCGAATTCCCGGCAAACGAGAACCACCACCGCTCGTGCTCGAGGCACTCCTCCACGCGCGAGGCCATCGAGAAGCAGTGCAGGATCACCTTCAGCCCGTCGGCCCGCGCGTGCAGGATCTCGAGCGTGTCGTCATCGGCCGCCCGCGTGTGGATGACCAGCGGCTTGTCCACCCGTCGGGCCAGGTCGATCTGGGCCTCGAAGGCGCGGCGCTGATCCTCGTGCGGGGCGTGGTCGCGATAGTAGTCGAGCCCAGTCTCGCCGATGGCCACGCAACGCTCGTGGCTGGCCAGCGCCTCGAGCTCGGCCAGGTCAGCGTCGTCGAAGCCCGTCGCCTCGTTGGGATGGCGGCCGATGGCGGCGAACACCTGGGGGAAGTCCTCAGCGGCGGCGAGGGCCGAGCGGCACGACGCACCGTTGGTGCCGACGGTGACCATACGCGTCACGCCCGCCTCCACGGCGGCGGCCACCAGCTCGGTGTTGGGCGGGCGGCAGGAGTCCAGATGGGTGTGGCTGTCGATCACGCGAGCGCCTCCTCAGGCGCGCTTGGGGAACAGCGGCTCCAGCTCGGACACCGTCCGCCCGCTGCCGGCAGCCGGGAAGGTCGCGTGCTCGAAGCCGGTGTCGGGGGCGCCGAGCACGTCGAGCAGTCGCTGGGTGCTGGCCGGCATGAACGGATGCAGGAGCACGCTCAGGACCCGCACGCTCTCGGCCAGCGAGGCGAGGACGGTGTCGAGCTGGGCCGCCCGCTCGGGGTCCTTGGCCAGCGCCCATGGGGCCTGCTCCTCAACGTAGCGATTGCACCGCCTGACGCGTTGCCAGATCTGCTCGAGCGCAGCGGTGATCTCGGCGCGATCGAGGTGCTCGCACACGCTGCCGGGCAGCGCCTGGAAGGCATGGGTGAGTGCGGGCTCGACGTCGGCGGTGGGGATGACCCCGTCGCGATAGCGGTGGATCATGGCGATCGTGCGGCTGGCCAGGTTGCCGTACTCGTTGGCGAGCTCGGACTCGTAGCGGGAATGGACCGCCTCCATGCCCACCGCCCCATCGCCGCCGAAGGCCACGTCACGCATCAGGTAGAAGCGCAGCGCATCGGGTCCGTACTGGTCGATGACCTCGAACGGGTCGAGCACGTTGCCCAGGGACTTGCTCATCTTGCGTCCGTCGGCGCCGAGCAGGAAGCCGTGCACGAATACGTGCTCCGGCAACGGCAGCTCGGCGGCCATCAGCAGGGCGGGCCAGAACACGGTGTGGAACTTGAGGATGTCCTTGCCGATCACGTGGAAGGTGGCGGGCCAGAAGCGATCGACCAGATCGCGCTCCCCGGGCTTCGCCGGCGGAGGCGCGTAGAACAGCGCCGTGTAGTAGTTGAGCAGCGCGTCGAACCAGACGTAGAACACGTGGCCCGGGTCCCAGGGCACGGTCACGCCCCATTTCAGCCGGGCCCGCGACAGGGACACGTCCTGCAGGCCGGAGCGGATGAACGAATGAGCCTCGTTGTAGTGGCGCGGAGGCATGACGAAGTCGGGCCGCTGGGCGTAGAGCTGCTCGAGCGGCTCCTGGAACGTGGACAGGCGGAAGAACCAGTTCTCCTCCGAATGGCGCTCGAGCGGAATCTCGTGGATCGGGCAGCGGTTGCCCTCGGCGATCTCGTTCTCGACCTTGAAGTCTGCACAGCGGGGGCAGTACCACCCCTCGTACAGGCCCCTGTAGGTGTGCCCGTTGTCATGGACGCGCTGCAGCACCTCCTGCACGCGGCGCATGTGCTCGGCGTCCGTCGTACGGATGAAGAAGTCATTGGAGGCGTTCAGCAGCGGCGCCAGGGCCTTGAAGCGCTCGGCGTTTCGGTCGGCCAGCTCCTGGGGGCTGACGCCCTGAGCGTGGGCGGCGTCCGCGACCGGCTCCCCGTGCTCGTCGGTGCCGGTGAGAAAGAACACGTCCTCGCCGCGCTGGCGCTGATGACGGGCGAGCACATCGCAGGCGATCGTGGTGTACGCGTGGCCGAGGTGCGGCTGCGCGTTGACGTAGTAGATCGGGGTGGTGATGTAGAAGGACATGGGCTCCGGCGTCCGCGGGAACGGACCCTCCCGAAGGCTATCCCGCGAATCCGGGTGGGCCGCGCTACTCGCCGGCGGTCAGGGCCTTGTACAGGGCATTGGCGCCCAGGCCGGTGAGCTCGGACACCACCCCGGCCGCCGGGCGGGGCTTGGCGCCGGCCTGCACCAGGCGGCGCAGGGCCCCGACCGCGGCCTCCAGATCCTGCTCGGGACCGGATGCCGCGGGACCCACGACGAGCACGATCTCCCCCCGCGGGGCCTCGGTGCCGTAGCGCTCGGCCAGTGTGGCCGCGTCCGCGCGCACAACCTCCTCATGCAGCTTGGTGAGCTCGCGGCAGACGGCGGCCGGGCGGGCGGGATCGAGTTCGGCCAGGACGGCCAGGCTGGCGGCCAGGCGGCGCGGGGACTCGAACGCGACCAGGGTCTCGGTCGAGCGCAGCAGCTGCTCGAGCTCCCCCCGCTTGCGGGGCAGAAAGCCGACGAACCGCCAGCGCTCGGCGGGCAGGGCGCTGGCCACCAGCGCGCTCAGCGCGGCCGACGGGCCGGGCAGCACCTCGACGCCCAGCCCGGCGGCCACGCAGGCCTGCACGAGCACGAAGCCGGGATCGGACACGAGCGGCATGCCGGCATCCGAGACCAGGGCGACGACGGTGCCCGCCTGCATCCGCCGCACGAGCTCGGCGGCCCGGGTGCGCTCGTTGTGCTCGTGGTAGCTGACCAGCTCACCCCCGACGCCGTAGCGGTCGAGCAGGATGCGGGTGCGCCGGGTGTCCTCGCAGGCGATCAGGTCCGCCTCCCGCAGGGCGGCGAGCACGCGCAGGGTGATGTCCTCGAGATTCCCGATCGGGGTCGGGCAGACGATCAGGCGGCCGTTCACAGCAGCGCCTTTCCGGCCAACCCGTCAAAGGCCAGCGCTGCCGCCCCCACCATGCCGGCCTCGACCCCGAAGCGGGCGGGCACGATCCGCACCAGGTCCCGGGAGGGCGGGAGCGCGCGGCGGGCCACCTCGGCGCGGGCGGGGGCCAGCAGCAGCTCCCCGGCCGCGATCACCCCACCGCCGATCACCACCACCTCGGGGTTGAAGATGTTGACCAGGCTGGTCAGGGCCATCCCCAGCCGCGAGCCGATCAGCTCGATCGCCTCGATCGCGGCCCGGTCGCCGTCGTGGGCCAGCTCGGTGATGAGCGGGCCGGCCAGGTCGCGGCCCTCGTCCAGAACCCGGGCCAGGCCCGAACCGGGCTGCTCGCGCGCAATCCGCGCCGCCTCTCGGGCCAGGGCAGTGCCGGACGCGAACGCCTCGACGCAGCCGTAGCCGGGACAGTTGCCCTGGCAGTGCGGCCCGTGGTAATCGATGATCAGGTGCCCGAGCTCGGCGCCGGCGCCGACCGCCCCCCGGTAGGGCTGACCGCGCAGGATCAATCCGCCGCCGATTCCGGTCCCGATCGTCATGACGACGGCCTCGCTGGCGCCACGGGCGGCGCCCGCGCGATGCTCAGCCAGGGCGGCGGTGTTGCCGTCGTTGTCGACGAACACGGGCAGATCCAGGCGCTCGGCCATCAGATCGGCAAACGCGACGTCGAACAGGGGCAGGTTGACGGCCACCACCGCAATTCCGGTCCGCTGGTCGATCAGGCTGGGAATTCCGAAGCCGACCGCCTCGACGGCCGCGCCCGCTGCCGCGCGCACTTCATGCACTGCGCTCACGACGACCTCGAGCAGGGTACGCTGGTCAAGGCCCGAAACAGTCCGTTGCGCCCGGTGGTGGACACCAAGGCCCGGGTCAACGGCACCGGCCAGCAGCTTCGTCCCACCGAGGTCGACGCCGATGGTGCGCCGCTCCGGCATGCGGTCACTATATGCAGTGCTAAACGCAACCACGATGGCCAAGCAACCCAGCAACCGAGCTTCAAGCCAGGACCCGCCGTATCGCGTGTACCGCGGTGATTCGGCCGGTCGCGGCCGCGCGTCCGCGCGCGGCGGTGGTCCGGCCGG
>DASVYO010000097.1:0-3985 GCA_036392135.1 Solirubrobacteraceae bacterium | reverse complement strand
GAACTGGCCTCAGAGCACCGCCGGTGACCAGGTTCTCCTGGCCGACGCAAGGTTCACTCCGGCGCTCGCCCGCCGCCTGGCCACGGCGCCCCACATGACGCCGATAGCCGCGGACGGACAGGGGATCGCGGTCATCAACCGACAGACCGCCGGCGCTCACGCGGTCCGGTAGCGTCCCACCCACGATGCGTCTCATTCGCCGGTCAGCCGGACCGTTCTTCATCCTCGCGGGGGCCATGCACTTCATCGCGCCCCGGTTCTACAGGCGGATCATGCCGCCCTACGTCCCGGCCCCCGAGGCGATGGTCTACGCCAGCGGTGTGGCCGAGATCGCCGGTGGCGCGGGCCTGATGGTGCCCCGTCTGCGGCGTCTGTCCGGGTGGTGGCTGATCGCCACGCTGGTCGGAGTGTTTCCGGCCAATCTGCACATGGCTCTGAACCCCGGGAAGTTCGACGCGGTTCCCGGCGGCGCCCCCGCCCTCTGGGCGCGGTTGCCCCTGCAGGCCGTCTTCATCGCCTGGGTGCGCGGGGCCGCCAGGGGTTGACCAGCCAGCGCCGGCACGCCAGCAGCCAGACCGCCCGCCGGCGGACAGCGTCTGCGGGCCCGGAGATCTGAATCCGTACTCTGCGGGCTGTGGACTCCGTGCAGACCTTCGAGTTCAACCGGTTGCGCCCGCTGGCGCCGGGTGGGCGCACCTTCAGCCTCGCGCGCCGACCGGGGTTTGCCGACTGCACCCCGTCGGGACGCATGCGCCTCGACGCGCTGGCCTGCTGGCTGCAGGACGTGGCCTACGCCGACGTGGAGGACGCCGGCCTGGCCGCCGCGGCGGTCTGGGTCGTCCGGCGCACGCGGATCCGGGTCAACCGCTTCCCGCGCTTCGGCGAGCGGTTCCGCTGCACCACGTTCTGCAGCGGCCTCGGCCGGATGTGGGCCGAGCGGCGCACCGACGTGGTGGGCGAGGACGGGGAGCGCCCCGACGTCGAGGCCGTGTCCCTCTGGGTTCACCTGGACCCGGGCAGCTGGCGCCCGGTTCCCCTGACCGAGGACGAGATCGAGACCTACGGTCCGTCCGTGGTCGAGCGCCGCGTCAGCGCCCGCCTGCGTCATCCCACTCCGAACGGCGGGCCCGACGTGCGGGAGACCTCCCACTGGAGCTTCCGCCGCACGGAATGCGACATCGCCGCCCATGTCAACAACGCGGCCTACTGGCAACCGCTTGAGGAGGAGCTGCTGGCCGGTCCCGAGCCCGACCCGGGGACGATCGACGCCGAGATCGAATATCGAATCCCCGCTCAGGCCGGTGAGCACCGGCTGCGCAGCGAGGGCGACTGGCGCTGGATTCTCAGTCCCGAGGGAGAGCTGCACGCCTCCATGCTCATGCGCCGTGGCTGACGCCGAGGCGATCCTGCGCGCCGCGCGGCGCCCGCTGGTGATCGGCATGGGCGGGGGCGGAGACGTGGTCGGCGCCCTGGCCACCGCCGAGTTCAACCGTCTCTACGACGGAGGCGAACCGATCGTTGGCGGGCTGGCCTGGGAGCGCCGGCCGATCGATCCGGTCCCCGGCCCGCGGAGCGTGGCCGAGATCGCCGACGGTGAGGAGATCGCCTCCGGTGTCCTCCTGGCCGGTCCGCGGACGCGCGTGCGCGGGCGCGAGGTGTATTTCTGCGAGTCGCGGATGGCGGGGTTCCTCGGGCAGCCGACGGTGCTGGTCACGGTCGATGAGGGACCGGCGGCCGTCGCCGAGGGGCTGGCCGCCGCGCGCGAACGGCTGCGGGCGGATCTGCTCGTGTTCGTCGACGTCGGCGGTGACGTGCTCGCCCGGGGCGATGAGCCCGGCCTGCGCAGCCCGCTGTGCGACGCGATCATGCTCGCCGCCGCCGCGCGCCTGGGCGACGAGGGCGTCCCGGTCCTGCTCGGCATCTTCGGCATCGGCTGCGACGCCGAGCTGACCAACCAGGAGGTCCTGGACCGCGTGGCCCTGGTGGCGGCCGCGGGTGGCCTGGCCGGCGCCAGGGGCCTGACCGAGCCGGTCGCCACCCGCCTGGAGGCGGCCATCGAGCAGATTCCCACCGAGGCCAGCGCCCAGGCCGTGCGCGCCTTTCGGGGCGCCAGCGGCCTGGTGGCCATCCGCGGCGGCGAGCGTACGCTCGAGCTGAGCCCGGCCGCGGCCCTGACCGTCTACCTCGACGTGGCCGTGACCCTGGCCACGGCCGGCGATCTGGCTCGCGCGGTCGCTGATGCGGCCTCGCTGGCCGACGCCAATCACGCGCTCAGCGTCCTGGGCGTTCGCACCGAGCTCGACCTCGAGATCGACGCCGCGCGCTGAGCGGATGTGCTTGAGGCCCCGAGCCTCATCCCGGGGAGCGTGGTAGGAAAACCCGAATAGTTGGGGTTTTGCTACCACGCACCGCACCCGGGATCGAGCCGAGCGCGTCCAATCCCGGCCGAACGACTAGATTCCCGCCCGTGCGCGCGGTGGGCATCAAGGAGCCGGGCGGCCCGGAGGTCCTGTCGGTCATCGACCGCGAGGTCCGAGCCCCCGGAGCCGACGAGGTCCGGATCAGGGTCCGGGCGGCGGCGGTCAATCCCACCGATATCGGGCTGCGGAGCATGGGCGTGGCCCAGGTCGATCCGCCCTGGACGCCGGGAATGGACGCCGCCGGCGTGATCGAGTCGGTCGGTCCCGGCGCGGAGCGGCTGCGCGTCGGCCAGGAGGTGATGGCCGCCGTCGCGCCGCGACGGCCCGAGGGCGGGGCCCAGGCCGAGCTGCTGGTGGTCCCGGCGGCCTCGGTCGTTCCGGCTCCGGCCGGCGCGAGCCTGGAGCAGGCGGCGACGCTGCCGATGAACGGTCTCACCGCCCTGCTCGGGCTGGATCTGCTGGGGCTGGCCGCGGGCCGGTGGCTGCTGGTCAGCGGCGGCGCCGGGCTGCTGGCCTCGTATGTGATCCCCCTGGCCGCGCGCCGGGGCGTGCGGGTGATCGCCGACGCCAAGCCGGAGGATGAGGCCCTGGTCCACAGCTTCGGCGCCGAGGTGGTCGTGCCGCGGGGGGTCGGCCTGACCGCCGCCGTGCGGGAGACCGTGCCCGACGGCGTGAGCGCCCTGTTCGATACGGCGCTGCTCGGCAGCAGCGTGTTTCCGGCCATCGCCGACGCGGGCCAGATCGCGGTCGTGCGAGGCTGGGACGACAGCGAGACCGAACGCGGGATCGAGGTCCGGCAGGTGTGGGTGCGCGAGGTGCTCAAGCGGACCGACTGGCTCGAGCTGCTGCGCCGCCTGGCCTCCGACGGGACCCTTCAGCTGCGCGTGGCCGGTCGCTACCCGCCCGAGCAGGCGGCCGAGGCGCAGCGGGTCACCGCGGCCGGCGGCCTGCGGGGGCGCGCGGTGATCGTGTTCTGAGCCCGTCGGACCGGGTTCTGGGCTCCGCGGGACGGGCGATCAGATCGTGAAGACGATCTTGCCCACGACATCGCCCTCGAGCATGGCCTGAAAGCCCTGACGGGCGTCGGTCAGCGGCAAGGTGGCGTGGAGGGTGGGCCGGATGTCACGCTCGAGGCAGAAGCGGGTCAGTCGCTCGAGCTCCTCGCGGGTGCCCATCGTCGAGCCGATCACCGACAGCTGCAGGAAGAACACGCGACTCAGCTCGGCCGGCGGCGCCGCGCCCGAGGTCGCCCCCGACACGACCAGCTTGCCGCCGGGCTTCAGGGAGCGGATCGAGTGCTTCCAGGTCGCCTGGCCGACGGTCTCCATGACGGCATCGACCCGCTCGGGCAGGCGGGCGCCCGACTCGAAGGCCTGCTCGGCTCCGAGCTTCAGGGCCTGCTCGCGCTTCTCCGCCGTGCGGCCGGTCACCCACACGCGCACCCCGGCGGCGGCGCCGAGCACGGTCAGCGCGGTCGCCACACCCCCGGTGGCCCCCTGGACCAGGATCGTCATGCCCGGCGTGATCTGGCCGCGCGTGAACAGCATCCGGTAGGCGGTCAGCCA
>DASVYO010000096.1:0-2989 GCA_036392135.1 Solirubrobacteraceae bacterium | reverse complement strand
CGGGTGGCCGCCGGCGGCCTGGACGGCCTGGCCGAAGCCTCGGTTGACGAATTCTGAGCCGTTATCGGTGGTCACGGTCTGTAGCTTCCAGCCCCCTAAGACGAGCTCGTGGCAGACGCGTGGATGAGCGCTCGGCAGCTACGGAATCTGGGGTTGCGCTCTGAGGAGTCCTGCTCGGCCCAGGTGTAGCCGGAGGCGACATCGATCGCGGTGTATTGCCAGACCGACCCTTGCTCCCAGACAGGCGGCCGACGAAAAGCAGTCGATCTGCACGATCTCCTCGGGCTCGGAGGCGTTGATGTGCCGCTCCGGTGCGGGCGGGGAGGGAGACCGCTCGTAGGGATCACGATGTCGGGCGATCAACGCCAGCCGCTTCGCCCGTGTGTTCAGCCCCACCCGCACCAGGACTCGCCAGATGCCGTGCTCTGAGATCCGTAGCCCACCCCACTTCTTGTCAAGGCCGGTTGAAAACTGGGCCAGTTCTGCCGGTTGAAAACTAGGCCACTTGAGGGTTGAGGCTGTCTCCCCGGTCTCGGGGTGAAGCAAAGCGACCGTCGTCGCGAAGGCCGAGCCGTAGCCGAGGCCTGAAGCGGCGATGGTCGCTTTAACGCCTTCGTCGATGGGGTCCCGGTCGGGATCGGCGCGTTGTAAGCCGTTCTGCGGCCCTCGCATGGGGGCGGCGAGGGGTGTGGTCAGCCGATTTCGGCGGATTTGGCGCCGATTCGGGTGTCGAGGTCCTTGCCGCGCAGCCGGTAGCTGTCGCCTTTGAGCGAGAGGATCTCTGAGTGGTGGATGAGCCGGTCGATCATCGCGGTCGCGACCATGTCGTCGCCGAAGATCTCGCCCCATTTGCTGAACGGCTTGTTGGAGGTGACGATCATCGAGGCGTGCTCGTAGCGGGAGCTGACGAGCTCGAACATCAGGTTCGCGGCTTGGGGATCGAACGGGATGTAGCCGATTTCGTCAACCACGAGCAACGGGATCAGCGCGAGGCGTTTGAGCTCGGCTTCGAGCTGGTTCTGGCGCTTGGCCTCGGCGAGCCGCGCGACCCACTGGGTCGCGGTCGCGAACAGGACGCGCTGGCCGGCCAGGCACGCTCGGACCCCCAGAGCGATGCTGAGGTGGGTTTTGCCGGTGCCGGGCGGGCCGAGCAGGATCACGTTCTGGCGGGCGTGGAGGAAGTCGAGTTGGCCGAGGTGCTCGATCACCTGCTTCTTCACTGAGCGCTGGAAGGTGAAGTCGAACTCCTCAAGCGTCTTGCGCGCCGGGAACCGCGCGGTCTTGATCCGGCCCTCTCCGCCGTGACTGTCACGAGCGGACACCTCGGTCCCCAGTAGCGCTTCGACGAACTTCTCATAGCTCCAGGACTCCTCTCGGGCCCGCTCGGCCAGCACCGGGAACGCCCGCGCGGCCGCTGGTGCCTTCAGCGCCCGGAACAGATGGGTGAGCTCTGCCTGGCCGCTCATGCGATCAACTGGTCGTAGACCGACAGGGGCCGCTGCTCAACGTCGACCTCGTGGCGTTGGCGGCGGCGTTGGCGCTGGCGCTCGAGGCGGTCCTGGTGCGCCGGATCGATGATCGTCTGATGCCCGGCGAAGATCCGGGCATGGCGGGCCGCCAACTCGCCGGTGTCGAGAACTGTGGCGGTGATCTCTCGCTGGCTGACGCGTATCTCGACCCGCCTGCCGGCGAACGCCGGGTCGATCGAGTAGTCGTTGCGGTCGACGCGGATGAGCGGCTGCTGCGGCACTCTGATCACCTGACGCTTGTCGGTATCGACCGCCACTTGTCCCAGCGGTCGCAGCTCCTGCTCGTGGGCGAGCCTGTCTGCCGGGACGGCCCGGGTCGTGCGGTGCTGGCGACCGTTGGCCTTCTCTGACCAGCGGTCAAGCTGGTCCTGGAAGTCGTGGTGGTTGACGAAGTGCCGGCGCGGCTCGAAGTTCTTCTCCAGATAGTCGTGTTGGCGCTCGAGCTGCCCCTTGGCCTCCGGGTCGCCGGCGTCCAAGATGATCCAGCCGACCTGCAGCTGCCCGCAGAAGGACAGGAACGCCTCGGTCGGCCTGCCGTGACCGGCGATCGCGGACTCGCGGTCCCACACCAGCTTCTCCGCCCGCACCCCCAAACGCTGCAGGTTGCGGGCCAGCCCGGCCAGGATGTCCGGCGCCTCCTTGCTGAAGATCAGCGTGCCGGCGAACGCCCTGGACCAGCACGACTGTGACGTCACGACCCACCCGCGCCGGGTCTGGCCCCAACCGACCGGCACGTGCTTGCTGGGTTCCCAGAGATCGCACTGGATCAACTCCGCCGGCCGATAGATCGTCCGCTGGAACGTGCGTTTGGCCAAATACCGTGGCCGTATCTCACGCACGTAGTCGTCGAAGATCGTCTTGCCACCCTGATAGCCGACCTCCTCAGCAAGCTCCCGCAACCGTTGCGACGTTGTCGTCGGATCGTCGTCGAGCTGCTCGCAGATCCAGTCCTTGAACGGATCCAGGATCGACCCGGCCGGTGCCCGCGAATACGCCGGCGGCGTCTGCGCCGCCAACAGCTTCGAGACCGTGTCCCGCGCCAACCCCGTCCGCCGGCTGATCGCCCGCGCCGACAGGCCCTCGACCCGCTTCATCCGCCGCACCTCAGCCCACTGCTCCACGCCGACCAACCCTTCCTCCTCGTCGATCGCTGATCGAACGAGGGTCAAAGGCCGGCCGGACACGTCCAGCCCTCCGCCGAAGTGGCCTAGTTTTCGAGCGGCGCAGGTGGCCTAGTTTTCACCCGGCGCCCACAGCGGGCGAGCCATGCCACGAGTTAGGCGAGTTACGCTGCATCACCTATGGAGCGCGGAGTGGTGTTCACCGAGCCGACGCGGGTTCAGACTGTAACCCAGGTGCAGCGGCTGCCATCTCTGGCGAAGCTTGGGATTCAGCCGCAGGGATTTGTCCGTCGGTCGAAGGCCTGGCCGGAGGTGGAGGCGGCCGCTCTCGACGCCTCC
>DASVYO010000095.1:0-2643 GCA_036392135.1 Solirubrobacteraceae bacterium | reverse complement strand
GCGTGTAGCCTCCCGACAACGCCGACGGACTGACATATCGCGAAGTGACGTGACGCGGTTCGAGAGTGCCTGCTCACTTGCGCCCAGCAGGAGCCTCAAATCGCCTCAGCGCACGATCGCTCCCGCGTGACCGACGCTACGTCGGCTCGCGATCCCCTTGGCGACAACAGAATCGCGCGGTAGTCGGAGGCGAAGCGAGTGACCGGGACCAATGGACTGAGCATCACGGCAGTGGCGACGTCGACCCGAGCAGACGGCATGATCGTCAGAGGGTTCACGGCCAAGCTGCGCAGACAGCAGGTCGCGCGGGTTCGATCAGCGATGCTGCTTGGTGACGCTGGCGAGGAATCGCAGCAGAGCGTCGTTGACGACGGTCGGGTTCTCGACGTGCATCGCGTGGCTTGCCGCGGGCACCTCGACTGTGCGGCTGTTCGGGAGCAGCGAGGCCAGCAGTTCGGCCAGTCGCCTGAACATAGCGGGGCTGTTGGCGCCTGTGATTACGAGCGCGGGTGTCCCGACCGAGGCGATGTCCGGCTCGCTGAGCGGCTCAAAGCCACCGTCCGCGAGCGCTTGCCCCACATGGGTTGAGGCGTTGGCGCGCATGTGCGCGCGCACATCCTCGGGGAGCTGGTCGAGGGCTTGCTTGCCGAGCACACCCTGAGCGAAGCGGGCGATGCTGGGGTCAACTTCGCCGGCCTTGAGCAGCTTAGTCATGGGCGCGACGGTCCCGGCGGCGAACCGCAGCGTGGCGAGGGTCACCTGGGGATGGCGCAGCAGCGACTTGAGGATCTGCGGCGGTGCTGGAGGCGCACCGGTGATCAACGGCACCAGCGGGGGCTCTTCGAGCACCAGGCTAAGCACGGCGGCGGGCTCCTGGATCGCGGCCCGCAGACAGATGAACGCGCCCCACGAGTTGCCTACCAGATGGGCCGGGTAGGCGTCGACTGCTCGCAGGAACGCCAAGAGGTCATCGACGTGCGGCTGCATCATGTCCTTCTCGCCCGAGGGAAGGTCCTCGTTGGGCCAGGCGTAGCGGCGGCTGTACGCGATCGCCCGATAGCACTCGCCTATCGGCCCGAGCTGCGGCTCCCAGATCGTCAGATCGCTGATGGAACCGTGGACGAACACGACCGGCTGTCCCGAGCCCCGCTCGAGGTACGCGAGCCGCGCTCCGTCGAGCTCTGCGCTCTTCAGATCAGCCGGCACTGCTAGCCCGCGGGCCGTCTGGGTCGACAACTCCATCATTCCCCCTTCCTCTCGACGAGCACATCGAGCGCCCAGGCTGTCCCGGACGCCCAAAAATTACCCGGCCGGACGTCGACCTGCGAACCGGCTTTAAAGAACACGCGAGGGAAGACTTGTCCCATAGAAGCCGTACCTCGAGCAAGCCCCGGCCCCAGCCTTCGTTTGCGCGGGCTCCGTAGCGGCTCGTCGACCGGGTAGTGTGGCCGCTGGATGGAACGTCCGGAGCGGAGCGAGGCGAGCGATGTCCCCTGGTGAGGGTGGAGCGGTCGAAGCGCACTACGCGCTGGGGGACCTCGCTCAGCGCATCCTGGACGCACTTCGCCGCGCCGGGCTGAATCCCGATCAACTCAGCCCGGATGATCTCGCGCCGGTGGATGAGTTCCACGTCCGGGGCCGGGAGGCGACCGAGGAGCTGGCGGAGCTCGCCGGTCTGGTGGGCGGCCAGCGCGTGCTGGATGTGGGTTGCGGGTTGGGTGGGACCGCCCGCCATCTCGCGGACCGGTATGGCGTTGAGGTGACCGGAGTCGACCTGACCGCCGAGTACTGCCGGCTGGGGAACATGCTGAGCGAGCGGACGCGCCTGCGTGACCGTGTCGAGCTCGTCACGGCCGATGCGCTCGAGCTTCCCTTTGCCGACGGCGGCTTCGACGTCGTGTGGAGCGAGCACGCGGCGATGAACATCGAGGACAAGCCGCGCCTCTACAGCGAGATGCGCCGAGTGCTGCGCCCGGGCGGGCGGCTTGCCATCTACGACATCCTCCAGGGCCCAGGCGGGGAGGTTCATTTCCCGGTGCCCTGGGCGCGCCGGCCGCAGATCAGCTTCCTGGTCTCACCGGCCGAGTTACGTGAACTGCTCGAGCGCTGCTCCTTCAACGTGCTCGCCTGGCAGGACACGACCGCGCCAGCGGTCAGCTGGTTCCGTGCACGCGCCCGAGCCCTCCAGGCCGACAGGACACCCGCGTTGGGCTTTCACCTCCTTCTAGGTTCGGATGCCAAGGAGATCTTCGCCAACCAGTCCCGCAACCTCGAAGAGGACCGGATCAACTTGGTCCAGATCGTCGCCGAGGCGGCCTAGACGGGGCACCCCACCCCGGTTCGCTCCCACCGCGCTAATCGGCGAGGCCGCGGTGGGTGTCGTGCGAGGCTACCTCGCAGCAGGCCCGCAACGCGCTCATCTGAGGGAAGCTGGCCACGTGACAAGGCGCGCCAGGCGTCCCTGGTTCTCGCCAATCTCGAGACTCCGGGGAAGCCGCGCGTTCAGATCCCAGCGCGGTCGAGAACGGCACAAAGGACCTTGCGACTCAGGGTCGGCTCAAGCGCGAGCTGCGCCTCCTGAAACAGCGTAAGTGCCCCGAATAGCGGCCAAGCACGACGCGGGAGGCCACAGCCTTTGCGCCC
>DASVYO010000094.1:0-6357 GCA_036392135.1 Solirubrobacteraceae bacterium | reverse complement strand
CGAGCTGGTAGGTGACCCAGGCGTCGATGTCCTGGGCCGAGTAGCGCTCCAAGCGAGCGTCATAGACGACGTGCCCGTCGAGCTGGGGTTCATGCCACAACAAGGCCGACGCGGTCGTGTTGTCGCCGAGGATCCGCGCCTGCGGGTGCGCGTCCGCATAACGGGCAGCAGCGGCGATCACCCGCAGTGGCGTGTCGCGTTCATACCCGCCGCCGGGCGGGGCGACCAGTCGCGCGGCCCCGAGCACCACCATGACCATCGCGGTCGCGCTCATGATCCTGACGAAGCCCCGGGCGGGTGGTTGACTGTCGATCCACTCGCGCGCGGCCACGGCCAGGTAGACCGCGCTCGCCATGCTCAACCAGACGACGTTGCGGCAGGCGAAGATCGTCGCGGCGGCGGTGATGAGCACCAGTGCGGTCAGCGGCCGATCGACCCGCTGGCGGCGCAGCGCGCAGACCAGCAACACGGCGGCGGCAAGCGTGAGGGCGGCAAAGGCGACGTAGGTGCCGGGTGCACCAAGGCGCGGGGGCCCATCCTCGGTCGCCGCACGGGCCACCGCAGGGTTGCCGATCAGGTCGGAGTAGTAGCTGATCGTGTGCAGCCCATAGGGGGTGGCGAGCGGGGCCAGGGCAGCGAGGAGGGCGAGCAGCCCGTAGCGTCGGGCGGCGCTGAGGTTGCCTCGCCTGCTCATGATCGCGGCCCGGTAGCCGAGGTACAGGGCGATGAGCCCGGCGGCCAGCAGCACCGAACCGTGTAGGTTGGCCCACAGGACGAGGATCGGGACGGTCAGGATGATCCTCCAACCCGGCGCCTCCGACTCGGAGTCGGTGAGGCAGACCGCCAGCAATGCCGAGAACAGGGGGAAGGTCAGATCCTGGGCGCGGATGAACATGCTGGTGGTGGAGAACACGACCGCGAGCAGGCAGCCGACCAGGGTCATAACCGCCGACGCGCCGCGGCGCAGGCAAATGGCGGCCAGGCCCGCGTAGCCGCCGGCGATCGCCAGCGCGTTGAGCAGGCCAAGGCCAACGTAGCCGCCGGCGCCCCAGGCCTCGTATTCGATCAGCTGGGCCAGCCACTGCTGATCGACCCACGGCCGGCCCCGGGCGGCGAGCGTGAATACCTCGTGATGCGGGATGCCGTGGTGGGCGATGAACCGGCCCGCGTACAGGGTCATGTAGCCGTCTGAGACCAGGATGCTCAGCTCATGCCAGGAGGGCAGCAGCAGGGCCAGCGCGCCCGCCACCAGGATCGTCGCCCACCGCGCACCGGTTGACGGGCCGGCCGCCACGGGGCGGACCGCGTGCGGGCCGGCGCGCTGCGCGGACGATCTGGAGATGGCGGACATGAGAAACGGTGAAGCTGGCACTCCCGGCCGGCAGCCAGCCTGCCCCGCGGGCCTGAACCGCAATCTAGCCATACCCCCGCACCGGGGTCGCGGGACGCGCCGAAGGGGATCCCCCACGGGGAGCGAACCGACATGAATCGGCCGCGAAATGTCCGCGCCAACCCGCACACTGCAGGGCCGGCGCGGCGCTGCCGATAAGGCCATGGCCCCCTGGTTTCCCGGCCCTGGGGCGTGTGCCCCGCATAGCCTCAGATTGTCTAGCGAAACCTCCTCATCCTTCCTCACCAGCAGCCCAGCGGCCCCGGCCGGAGGCGCGAATCTGCTGGTCGAGCTGCTGACGCGGCTGTCGGCGGCCGACGGCGCAGCGGAGGCGGCCGGCCTGGCCGTGAGCGGTGTTCTCACCATGCTGGAGGCGGATTTCGCCGCGCTCGTCAGTGAGGAGTCCGTCACCTGGGTCACCGGACTGAGTGACGCGGAGGCGGCCCATTCCGCTCTGCTGCAGGCCGGCCGGCAGGGCCTGCGCCAAGCCTCCGTGCCCGGTTTTGGCGCCGCCGAGCTGGCCGCCGCCCCACTCACCGGCGCGCGCCCGAGCTGGCTGGTGGCCGGACGGCGCCCCGGCACGGCCTATAGCGATGATGACCGGTGTTTGCTGACGATCGTCGGCCGCGCCCTGGAGCTGCACCTGCGCCTGGGCCAGGCCACCCAGCAGGAACGCGGCCTGGTGGCCGACCGCGAGCGGGAGGCCCGGCAGCGGCGGCGCGCCGAGCGCGCGCTGGCCCACCAGGCTCTGCACGACCGGCTCACCGGTCTGCCCAACCGCGGCCTGGTCCGCGATCGCGCCAAGCGGGCCCTCGGACGGCGCCTTCACGGCAACGGATTCGTGGCCGCGCTGTTCGTGGACATCGATCACTTCAAGCTGGCCAATGACTCCCTGGATCACCGCCGCGGCGACAAGCTGATCGTGCTCATCGCCCAGCGGCTGGCCGCCGTGCTCGGGCTGGAGGAGAACAGTCGCCGCGGCTGCACGCTGGCCCGCCAGGGCGGCGACGAGTTCATCGTCCTGTGCGAGGAGCTTGGCGCCGAGCGCGACGCGGTCACGATGGCCCAGCAGATTCACGATGTCCTGCGCGCTCCGTTCTTCATCGACGGGCAGGAGGTGCAGCTGACGGCCAGTATCGGGATCGCCTGCACCGGGGCCGAGGAGGGCCGGGCACCCGACGCGGACGAGCTTCTGCGCGACGCCGACGTCGCCCTCTCACGGGCCAAGGAGCGCGGCCGCGACCGCTACGAGATCTTCGACGAACCGATGCGAGCCCGCCTGCTCGATCGCGTCGCGCTCGAGAGTGACCTGCGCGCCGGCTTGGAGCGGGACGAATTCGTGCTGCACTTTCAGCCCGTGGTGTCCGTGGCCGACGGGAGCCTGGCGGCGGTCGAGGCCCTGGTGCGCTGGGAGCATCCGACGCGCGGGCTGCTCGCGCCGCAGGAGTTCGTGCCCGTCGCTGAGGAGAGCGATCTGATCGTCTCGATCGGGACCTGGGTGATCGAGGAGGCGTGCGCGCAGATCCGTCGCTGGCACGAGGCCCACGCGGCCGGGCTCGGCGTTCCGGTGTCGGTCAACGTGTCCGCTCGGCAACTGTCGCCGACGCTGGTCGAGGTCGTGGCGAGCGCGCTCGAGGACACCGGCATCCCCCCCTCGCAACTGGCGCTGGAGATCACCGAGAGCCTGCTCATCGAGCACACGGACTCCTCGCAGGAGGTTCTGGCCGCGCTGAAGGCGCTGGGTGTCTCGATCGTGCTCGATGACTTCGGCACCGGCTACTCCTCCCTGGGCTACCTGAACCGGTTCCCGCTGGGACAGCTGAAGCTCGATCGCACGTTCATCGCCCAGCTGGCCCATGATCGGCGCAGCGCCAAGATCGTGGCCGCGACGATCGACATGGCCCGGGCCCTGGGCATGACGGTGGTCGCCGAGGGCGTCGAGACCGACGAGCAGCTCGCGGTCCTGCGACGGCTCGGCTGCGACTACGCGCAGGGCTTCCTGTTCGCCGAGCCCGAGCCGCCGGAGGCGATCTTCAGCCGGATCCGCGCCGCCTACGAGCATGACCGCGAGATCGCCAAGCGGCCGGCCCAGATGCTCAAGTTCAGTGCCGGCGCGGCGCTGGGAGCGGCTCGTCCCGAGGACCCGCGCCTCCGTCAGCGGGTCGCCATCGGGCGACTGGCGGGCTGGTTGTTCCTGATCGGCAGTCTCGTCGCGCTCCCCTCCGACCTGATCATCGGCGCTCCCAGCGTCGCCGCCACCGTCGCCCTGACGGTGATGGGGCTGCTGACCGGACTGGGTTGCCTGATCGTCCCCTGGCACCGGCTGGCCGAAGGCTGGCTGATGATGGCCGGGGTCGTGGCCACGATCGAGATCACGGTCTCGGTGGTCGCTCTGGGCCGGTACGGCGCCGTGCTGCAACCCATCTACCTGCTGATTGCCACCGCCGCCGCCTATGCCTTCCACAGCCGTCGGGTGATCGCCGTCCAGCTGGTCCTGGTCGCCGCGGCGATGACGGTCCCGGCGTGGCGGAGCGACAGCACCCCGGCCCGCGTCGCGCTGACGCTGGTCTCGATCCTGGTCCTGGTGGCCATCTGCGTGGTGATCGCCTATCTGCGCGAACTGCTCGAGGGCTCGGCGGCCGAGCTGCGGGAACTGGCCGGCCGCGACCCCCTGACCGAGGTCGGCAACTACCGCCTGCTGCACGAGCGGCTCGAGTCCGAGCTCAGCCGCCACGAGCGCGAGGACAGCCGGCTGGCCGTGCTCCTGATCGATCTCGACCGCTTCAAGCAGGTCAACGAGCGTCGCGGCCATGCCGCCGGCGACGACGTGCTGCGCCGCGTGGCCCGCACGCTGCGCGAGACCGTTCGCGTTCAGGACACGGTGGCCCGCCAGGGCGGTGACGAGTTTGCCGTGCTGGCGCCCAACACCGACGCTGAAGGCGCGGCCATGCTCGCCGCGCGAATCCGCAACCGCCTGAGCCGCGTGCAGTTCGCCGGCGACAGCATCGGCGCCACGGTCGGCTTCGCGATCTTCCCCGACCACGGCCGCACTCCGGGCGAGCTGCTGACCCATGCCGATGAGGAGCTGATGGCCAACAAGCTGCACCCGCAACCGGCGAGCCGCGGTCGCGGCCTGACCGACGCACTGGCCGAACTCACGGCCCAGACCGACCTGGGCGACGGGGAGCTCGCCGCGACGGTGAAATCGGGCTGAGTGGAGGAATTCACCCTTGCGGTGGATGAAGTCTGAGTTTGCCTTCGGCCCGAGCCGGGCAGCACCCTAGAGGGCGCATTCCATGCGTCGGGACCATCTGCCGCGCCCGGCGCTCAGCGGCGGCCCGCGTCGCGACGACGCCACCGATTCTCGGACGGGGGTCTGTCGTCGCCTGTGCGCGGCCGTCGCCTCCCGGAGCGCCGGGCCGGCGGATCGCTTGCCCTCCCGCGCGTCCCGGCTCACGCGCCGAGACTGACCTCGAGCCCGTGCGGGTCGGCGCCCCGTAGGACCTTCAGCTCGAGCGTGGCCTCGGCGCGTTGCACCGCCCGCTCGAGGTCGCCGATCGAGCGCACCGGCGTGCCCCCAGCCTCGGTGACCA
This sequence comes from Solirubrobacteraceae bacterium, assembly GCA_036392135.1. Lineage (GTDB taxonomy): Bacteria > Actinomycetota > Thermoleophilia > Solirubrobacterales > Solirubrobacteraceae > Palsa-465. Next base: position 1,374 of record DASVYO010000094.1, on the reverse strand, counting down.
GATCTCCCCGGCTGACACCCGCGGCGTAGGCGGCGGAGTCCCGGGCCACACGGAGGACGATGACCCCGGCCACGTCGGGCAGCCCGACAGCGCGCCGCATCCGCTTGGCCACCGCTGTCCCCGCCACCGCCACGCCCAGGCGCGGCGCCTGGTGCTCCCCAGGATCGAAGAAGGCCAGCCATTGGCGCAGGTGCTCGGCCAGCGCCGGGACGGCCCGGGGCGGGATCCCCTCGGCCAGCCGGGCCGCGCGTTCGGCGTAGGCGGGCCGGGCGGCGGCCGCCATCGCGCGGCCGCGGTCGGTGATCCCGACGGTGACGCTGCGGCGGTTGTCGGGATCGGGCTCGCGCTCGATCAGCCGCGCCCGCTCGAGCCGCCCGAGCCGCACCGACAGCGTGCCCGAGGTCCGGCGGACCCGGTTGACCAGGTCCCGCTGACCCAGGCGGCCGCCCTCGGCGCGGTCGAGAGCATCGAGCACGAGAAAGCTCGGCCGGGTCAGGCGGTGCTCGGCCAGGGCCTCCTCGAGCTCGGCCTCCAGGTGGGCCGCGACGCTGATCGCCGTGTCGGCAAGCGAGGTGTAATCAACATCAGTAGACATACTGCTCTCCAAATGCTTGAGTCGAAACGTTTGCTGTGTACGATTATTGCATGACCTCCTCTCCCACCCCCGTCGCCGTTCCCGACCGGGCCTCCGAGCCCGCGCGGGCGCCCGCCGATGCCGCCGCGCTTGACGCCTATTCCCGCGCGGTGATCGCCGTCGCCGAGGCCCTGTCTCCGAGCGTGGCCAACCTTCAGGTTCGCCGGCGCACCCGGCGGGGCCCGGGCATCGGCGCCGGTAGCGGCGTGGTCATCTCCCCCGATGGCTTTCTCGTCACCTCGGCCCACGTGATCGAAGGCTCGCGCCGCGGTGTGGCCAGCTTCGGCGACGGCCGCGAGGCGGACGTCAGCCTGGTCGGCGCCGACCCCCTGTCCGATCTGGCCGTGCTGCGGGCCGAGGGCTCAGACTTCGTCGCCGCCGAGCTCGGTGATGCCGCCGCGCTGCGCGTCGGCCAGCTGGTGGTGGCGATCGGAAACCCCCAGGGATTTGCCGGCTCGGTCACCGCCGGCGTGGTCAGCGGTCTCGGACGCTCGCTGCCCGTCGGCGTTCGCGGTGGCCCGCGCCGCCTGGTCGAGAACGTGATCCAGACCGACGCGGCCCTGAATCCCGGGAACTCCGGCGGTGCTCTCTCTGACGGCTCGGCCCGCGTGGTGGGGATCAACACCGCCGTGGCCGGCATCGGTCTCGGCCTGGCCGTGCCCATCAACGGCGCCACCCGGGCGATCGTCTCAACTCTGATCCGCGACGGGCGCGTCCGCCGCGCCCAGCTCGGCGCCGCG
>DASVYO010000093.1:0-15468 GCA_036392135.1 Solirubrobacteraceae bacterium | reverse complement strand
TTCGGAGCCACCCGCGCTTTGGCGGCGCATCAGTGGCGCCGCAATATGCGCCAAAGCTTGGGAGTGATGAGAGGCCGCTGCTAGCGCCTCAGAAAGGGCTTTCGGTGAGCGTGGCGGACGAGCTTCGGAAACTCAGCGAGCTTCGTTCGGAAGGCATCCTGACTGACGAAGAGTTTGCTACGCAAAAGGCCCGCCTACTCTCGACTTAGCCCCTTGCGAAGCACGTCCGGGCGAGCAGAAAAATAAGCCGCTCGAGTGTGACGGCCAACGCTATAGCGAGGCGTTCAGCTAGTCCGACCGGGGCGGCGTTCCCCTCTGACTTCCCCAAGCGTGTCCCCAAGAACGACGAAATCCCCGTGGGTACATGGGTTCTGAAGTACCGCTACCGGGATTCGAACCCGGGTTTCCGCCGTGAGAGGGCGGCGTCCTAGTCCCCTAGACGATAGCGGCGAGACTTGCCGACAGGGCAGCGTAGAGGCCGCGGCCCGGCCGGCGGTGTTGAGCTTAGCGTGGAGCCCCCTTTCCGCGAGGTTCACAAACCCGGTTGGAGACCCTGCTAGCTTCGCTCCGCTTTCTGGAGCAAGATGCCAGCCGTGGACCCCGACACCTTGAACAGCTCCCGCCTCACCCGTCGCCGGCTGCTGGCCACGGGGGCCGGGGCCGTGGCCGGATCGGCGCTGAGCGGACCGCTGACGGCCGGCCGGGCGCTGGCCGGCGTCGCTCAGCTCGCCACCCCGGCCGCCCAAGCGGCGTCGGTCTCCGAGGCGCTCCGGGCGCTCGGGCGCACGGCGCTCCGCCATCCCGACTCGCTTCCGGCCCCGGCACTCAGCTCGGGGACCGACACGATCCCGGCGATCGAGCACGTCGTGGTGCTGATGCTGGAGAACCACTCCTACGACAACCTGTTCGGGATGCTGGGCCGGGGACCCGGCCAGAGGCCTCGGGGTGACGGCTTCACGCTCGGCGCCGATGGTCTTCCGACGGCCAGCAACCCGTACCCCGACGGGCGGCCATTGCGAGCCTTCCACATGCCCACCACCTGCCAGCTGCCGGCCAAGCCGAGCCAGGAGTGGGAGCAGTCGCACATCCAGTACGCGAACGGGAAGCTGAACGGGTTCGTGGTCTCGGACAGCGGACCGGTGGCGATGGGCTACTGGGACGGGCGCGATCTGCCCTTCACCTACGATCTGGCCAGGCACTTTCCGATCGGCGACCGGTGGTTTGCCAGCACGCTCGCTCAGACCGACCCGCAACGGCGCTTTCTGATCGCCGCCACGGCAATGGGCATGACCGACGACATCGGTGGTTCGCCCGGCAACCTCATTCCCGACGCCTCGCTGGCCGCCCCGCCGAACGGCACGATCTTCGAGCGGCTGACCCAGGCCGGCATCAGCTGGATCGACTACTGCCAGAGCTTTCCGACCGGCGCGACGATGGAGCTCTACCCGACCATCGACGCCCCGTTCTCCGCGACCAACGTCAAGCCGATCGGCCAGTTCTTCACCGACGCCGCCTCCGGCAACCTGCCCAGCTTCAGCCTCCTGGACCCGGACTACGGCACCCAGTCCCAGGAGAATCCTCAGAACATCGTCCGCGGCGAGGCCTTCCTGGCCCAGGCGGTGGAGGCGATCGGCAGCTCTCCGGCGTGGCGCCGCACCCTGTTCATCCTCACCTACGACGAGCACGGCGGCTATTACGACCACGTCCCGCCGCCGGCCGCGCTGGCTCCCGACAGCGTCGCGCCGCAGGTCCAGCCCGGGGAGTCAACCTACGACGGCTATGCCCGCTACGGATTCCGCGTGCCCGCGGTCGTGGTGAGCCCCTACGCCAAGCCCGGCTACGTCAGCCACGTGGTCTATGACCACACCTCGATCCTGGCCTTCCTGGAGCACAAGTGGAACCTGCCGGCCATGACCTACCGGGACGCCAACGCCAACAACCTGACCGACTTCCTGGATCTCAGCGCGATGGCGGCGGGCCAGCCCACCTTCCCGGAGCTGCCGGCGCTGACCGCGCCGGGGATGAGCGCCGCCAGCCTCGCCTGCGACAAGACCGGGCCGGGAACGATTCCGCCCGCGGCGAGTGCCGGCGCGGGCCGGACTCGGCTCCCTCCGATCCGGGTTGAGTTCCGTGACCTCGGGATCCATCACCCCCATCTCCGAGGGCTGCTGCTCGAATTCCGGACCTCGCACGGGACGCTCCGGGGGCTGGAGGTCGAGCTCCGCCAGGACGGCCGCCCGCTGGCCCGGCACGCTCTGCACCGGCTGTCCCACGCCGAGCGGCGGATCGTCTTTCGCGTCGGTGGCCGGGCGCCCCGGCGCGGCCGCTACACGGTGATCGTCCGCCAGGGACGGCGAACCCTCCTGCGGCGCGTGATCCGGGTTCACTGAACGTTCGCCCGCTTCTCGGGCGGCTCGGTCCGGGCCGTCCCCGGACACGCGTTTCGTGCCGGTCGTCTTCCTGCAGTTGCTAAGTTCTTGCCTCTCCGCGGCTGTGGTGAAATTGGCAAACACGCGGCGTTCAGGTCGCCGTGCCCTTACGGGCTTGGAGGTTCGAGTCCTCTCAGCCGCATTCGGAGTGCTAGACGGTCCAGCTCTCGAGCACACGGGTCTCGCGCTCGTGCCCGAGCCCGCCGACGCCGGCCGCCGGGAGCTTGAACCGCGCGCCGGCGCTGACCTCCATCTCGAGCCAGCGGGCGGTGAGGACGCGCAGCACATGGCCGTGGGCAAAGCACAGCCCTTCCCCCTCGAGCGCGGCGAACCGCTCCAGCACGCGGTCGGCCCGAGCGCCGACCTGCACCGGTGTCTCGCCCCCCGGGCAGCCGTCCCGCCACAGGTTCCAGTTCGGGTCGCGCTCGCGGATCTGGACCGTGGTCAGACCCTCGTACTCGCCGTAATCCCACTCGACCAGGTCGGGACAGAGCTCGGCGACGTCGCCAAATCCGGCCAGCTCACAGGTCTCACGGGCCCGCCGCAGCGGACTGCAGAGCACCCGCTCGAATGCCTGGCCCGGCCACCGGGAGCGCAGCGCCGCGGCCGACGCCCGGCCGGCCTCGGTCAGCGGCAGATCGGTGCGGGAGGTGTGCTGGTGGTTGCGGCTCCACTCGGTCTCCCCGTGGCGGACGATGACCAGCCGCTCAACCACCGGCCACCGCCAGGCCCCGGACGATGACCAGCGACTCAGTCAACCTGGATCGGCACCTTCAGATCGCCGCCCGTGCGCTCGATCGCGTCCACCTTGGCCCGCCGCCGGACATGGCGCTCCTCCCCGGAGCGCGTGGCCCGCAGGAACGTGGTCACGATCTCCGAGGCCACCTCCACGCCGATCACCCGCCCACCCAGGCAGAGCACGTTGACATCGTCGTGCTCGACGGCCTGATGCGCGGTGTAGGTGTCGTGGATCGTGGCCGCGCGAACACCCCGGATCTTGCCCGCGGCCACCGAGACGCCGGCTCCCGAGCCACACACGATGATCCCGCGCTGGGCCCGCCCGGAGGCCACCGCCTGGCCGACCTCAAGCGCCTTGTCCGGGTAATCGACCGGCTCGGCCGAGTCGGTGCCGAGGTCGAGAACCTCGTGGCCCTCGACCCGGATCAGGGGCAGGAGCCGTGTGCGGAGCAGGAAGCCGGCATGGTCAAAGCCGCAGGCGACGATCACGACTCCACCTTCGCAGAAGCGGACCGAGCCGGGCCGGATGCGGCACCGAGCTCGTGCCGGGCCAGGAGGGCCGCACCCAGAACACCGGCCCGGACCCCGTGGCGAGCGACGCGGATCTCGGTCTTGGAGCCCAGCCCCGGCAACACGAAGCCGGCCGCGATCCGGCGGGCGGGCCCGAGCAACAGGTCACCGGCACGAGCCGCGCCGCCGCCGATCACCACCTCATCGGGATCGAAGGTGTTGATCGCGTTCGCTATTCCGATACCCAGGCGCTCGCCCCACATCTCGACCGTGGCGGCGGCCCACTCGTCTCCGTCGCGCGCGCACTGAACGGCCTGCTCGCCGGTCACGCGGCCGTCCTTGTCGCGCAGCCCGGCCAGCTTCGAGCCAGGATGCTGCTCGGCGCATTCGGTGGCCAGCCGATCAAGTGCCAGCCCGGCCGCCGCGTACTCCAGCGAGCCCTTCTGGGGGAACTTCTCCGGCGCGGCGATGTGCCCGTCGAGCCGCGTCCCGATCAGGGTGTGGCCAAGCTCGCCCGCGCCGCCGGTCGCCCCGCGGTAGATCCGCCCCCCCAGGACGAGCCCGCCACCGACACCGGTGCCGACGGTCAACATGACCAGGTCGCGGGCCACCATGTTCAGCTCGTCGTCGTGGGCCTCGGCCAATGCGGCCACGGTGGCGTCGTTGTCCACGAACACCGGCACGCCGATCCGCTCCCCCAGGACATCGCGCAGGGGCACATCGGCCAGCGGGATGTTGGCTGACGAGATGACGCGGCCGGTCTCGAACTCGACCACCGACGGCACCCCGATCCCCACTCCCCGCAGGTCTTCTCCGCGGGCCCGCTCGATCATCGCCGCCAGCTGCTCGACCACCGATGCCGAGTCGGCGTCGGCGGTCGGCTCGAGCATCGACTCCCCCAGCTCATTGCCGGACAGACGGGCCAGGGCGACCTTGGTGCCGCCAAGGTCGACGCCGATGACCGTGCTCATCGGCTCAGACCGGCGGCTGCCGCGGGGTCGAGCAGCACGGTCAGCTGCTTGGCCTGCGGAGCCACCAGCGAGCTCGGCACATGCGGATCGGGCTCCCTCCCGGACCCGAAGGCCCTGGCCACGGCGTCCGCCTTGGCCTCCCCGGAGGCCAGCATCGTGACGTGGCGGCCGGCCGTGAGCGCCGGCAGCGTGAGGCTGACGCGGGGAACGAACGGCTCGAGGCCGGCCTCGGGCACGCCCACCACCAGCCGGTCGGTCACCGCCAGAGAGGCCTGGTCGGGAAACAGAGATGCGGTGTGTCCGTCGGGGCCGATCCCCAGCAGTACGAGATCGAACCGCGGCGGCCCCGCGGCCTGCAGCTCGCGCTCGTAGTCCGCGGCGCCCTCCTCGGGCCCCAACTCGCCCTTGATCCGGCGCATGGTGGGCGGGTGGGGCAGCGAGGCGAGCGGATCGAGTAGAGACTCCCGGATCATGCGGTAGTTGGATCGCTCGTCATCGGGATCGACGCAGCGCTCATCGCCCAGCCAGAAGGTGGTGCCCGACATGTCGAGGCCGAGGCTCCGGACCCTGTCGGCGAACCTCTCGTAGGCCGACTTCGGGGTCGAGCCGCCGGTCAGCACGATGTGGCCGCCGCCGATCGCGGCGCCCACCATGAGCGCCGCGCACGCGCGGGCCGGGTCCTCCGTCACCTCCAGCTCAACGCTCATACCTTTACTCCCTTTCCTCGCTCCAGAGACGATCCCCGGTCACACCGGGCACAGCTCACGCGCCACCCACAGGGCTGCAGGGTAGGTCGGATCGCGCAGCAGCGCCTGGCGTACGCCCTCCCCAAGGATCCCGCCCTCCCCCCGGGATGCGCCCAGGATCTTCCAGTGGCGCCGCTCACCCTCGGCGTCGGTCTCCTCAGCGTCGAGACCCCCACGGCCCCGCGAAAGGGACAGCCGCAGGCCCGGCTCGGCCTCCACGGTCACGCCGCCCAGACCGGGGGCATCCTGGGACAGTCGCTGCAGTCGCAGTCTCACCTCCCCGTCGGGACGCGCGAGCGAACCCGACAGCTCCTGTCCGGGGACGCCGGCCAGGGGCACGGGTTCCCAGCCCAGCCGTGACGCCAGCCAGCCGGACAGGAGCAGTCCACTGGCGGTCGAGCTCTCCTGATGGCAGATCTCGAGCTCGCTGACGCGGCTCAGGGCGGCGGCGCGCTCGCGCAGGTCGAAGCTGGCCGCCAGTCGCTCGCGCCATGGGGTGGTACGAAGCCAGGCCAGGTCGACGACGTAGACCCGGTCGCAGAGCGAGCCGGCCCGCTCGAAGGCCTCCGCGGGCTCGGGCAAATCATCGGAGTCGAGCAGGATCACGTCCGTTACCGGCAGCAGGCGGTTGACCGCGTCCGTGTAGCCGTGGGGCGACCACACGATGGTCGGCAGCTCGGAGACGAGAATCGGATCCACGACCGTGTCGAGCGCCTCCAGGTGCTCGGGCCCCAGGTCGATCTCGATCTGCTCCCGAACCACCCCGACGCTGCCGGCACCGGGCTCCTCGTAGCTGACCGTGGCCACCGCATCGAGCGTCGTGCGCCCCTGCTGGACGCCACAGAGGATGGTCCGCGAGGCCTGGTAGCGGCCGACCCGCTGGAGCCGGTTGGCCACCTCGCCCTTCCAGTCGCGATCCACGATCACGACCAGATTCAGGACACGGGCCGGAATCAGAGCCTGGTTCTCGGCGTGCCGCGTCCGCAGGAGCGCCCGGAGTGCGGCCTCGATCGCATCCGGATCGGTGTCCTGCTCAGACCAGACGTCCTCGCTCACAGGCGGCGCCACATCCGGCCGTCGCTCAACAGCTGGTCGGCCTCCGCCGGTCCTGCACTACCGGACCGGTATTGCGGGATGGGAGAGTCCCGGTCCTGCTCCCAGGCGGTGAGGATCGGATCGATGATCCCCCACAGCGCCTCGATCTCGTCGTTGCGGGTGAACAGCGTGGCGTCCCCGCGCATCGCGTCCAGGATCAGCCGCTCATAGGCCTCGGGCGATTCGGACAGGAACGAGGTCCCGTAGCGGAACTCCATGTTGACCGGCCGGATCCTCATCCGCGGACCGGGAATCTTGGCCCCGATCGCCACCGACACGCCCTCGTCCGGCTGCAGGGTGAAGACGATCTGATTGGCCTGGATGCCCACCGAGCCCTTGCTCTGCAGGGCGAGATGGGGCACCGGCTTGAGGATGACCGCGATCTCGGTCAGCTTGCGGTCGAGTCGCTTGCCGGTGCGGAGGTAGAACGGGACTCCGGCCCAGCGCCAGTTGGAGACGTGCAGGCGGAGCGCGGCGTAGGTCGGCGTGCGCGAGTCCTCGGCGACGCCATCCTCCTCCAGGTAGCCGGTGACCTTCTCGCCGCCGACGACGCCGGGACCGTACTGGGCCCGCATCGCCATCTTGTGCACGTCCTCCACCTCGGGCGGCACGATCGCCTCGAGCACCTTGAGCTTCTCGTCGCGCAGGCGGTCGGCATCGAAGGCCGTCGGCGGCTCCATGGCCAGCAGCGCCAGCAGCTGCAGCATGTGGTTCTGGACCAGGTCGCGCAGCGCGCCCGCGCCTTCGTAGTAGCCGGCCCGGCCGCCGATGCCGATGTCCTCGGCCGCGGTGATCTGCACGTGGTCGATGTAGTTGCGGTTCCAGACCGGCTCGAACAGGGCGTTGGCGAAGCGCAGCGCCATCAGGTTCTGCACCGTCTCCTTGCCGAGGTAGTGGTCGATGCGGAAGATCTGCGGCTCGTCGAGCACCTCGAGCAGCTGGGCGTTGAGCTTGCGCGCCGAGGCCAGGTCATAGCCGAACGGCTTCTCGATCACGATCCGCACCTCGACCTCATCGTCATGCGCGAGGCCGAAGGCGCCGAGCTTGCCGGCGATCAGGGGAAAGAACTCGGGCGCCGTCGAGAGATAGAAGACGCGGTCCAGGCGGCGGCCGGCGCGCTCGTCAAACTCCTCCAGTGTCCGCGTCAGCTCCTGGTAGATCTGATCGTCGTCGAAGTTCCCCTGGACGTAGCGCATGTTGTCGAGCAGCCCGCCGAGCACGTCGGGATCGGGCTTGCGGCGCGAGTAGCGCTCGATCGAGGCCTGCGCGGCATCCCGGAAGTCCTCATGCTCCTGGTCGCGCCGGCCGACCCCGACCATCTCGAAGCGTTCGGGCAGCTGGCCCTCGTGGCCCAGGTTGTAGAGCGCCGGCAGGAGCTTGCGGTGGGCCAGGTCCCCGGTCGCGCCGAAGATGACCAGCGAGGTGGGATGGACCGGCAGCCGCTCGAGACCCTCGGTGAGCGGGTTCTCCTCATCGCTCTGCAGCGCGGTCCGGAGCGTGGCCATGTCAGACCCGAGGAGCCGTCTTCACCGCGTGGCCGCCGAACTGGTTGCGCAGAGCAGCGACCATGCGCGCCGAGTAGTCCCCGGCGCCGCGGGAGCCGAAGCGCGCGAACAGCGCCGCAGCCAGCGTCGGCATCGGAACATCGTGGGCGATGCCGGCGTCCAGCGTCCAGCGTCCCTCGCCGGAGTCATCGACCCAGCCCTCCAGTGAGGCCAGGTCGTTGCCGTCGGCCTCGAAGGCGCGGGCCGCAAGCTCCAGCAGCCAGGAACGAATCACCGAGCCCTGGCTCCACAGCTTGGCGATCTGTTCGGAGTCGAGGCCGTAGTCGGAGCTGTGAATGAGGTCAAAGCCCTCGGCGTAGGCCTGCATCAGGCCGTACTCGATCCCGTTGTGGATCATCTTCACGAAGTGCCCCGACCCCGGGCCGCCCATGTGGCCCCAGCCGTACTTGGGCTCGGCATCGTCGGCGTCGTCGTGCGGGGCGAGAACGTTCAGGACCGGCGTGAGCAGCTTGACGGCCTCGTCGTCGCCGCCGACCATCATGCAGTAGCCGATCGACAGGCCCCAGACACCTCCGCTGGTGCCGACGTCCAGGAAGTGGACGCCCCGCTCGCGGCACTTGGCGTGGTGGGCGACCGAGTCCGTCCACTTGGAGTTGCCGCCGTCGACGATCAGGTCTCCCTCGTCGAGCAGTCCGAGCAGCTTGTCGATCGTCTCCTCGGTCGCCTGGCCGGCCGGCACCATCACCCACACCGCCCGCGGAGCGCTCAGCTTCCCGACCAGCGCCTCCAGCGAGTCAGCGCCCTGGGCGCCGCGCTCCTCAGCCGCCTTGACCGCATCGGCGTTGAAGTCGAACGCCACCACCTCGAGGTCGGAGTCGCGACGGATACGCGTGACCATGTTTCCGCCCATCTTGCCGAGTCCGACAAAGCCGATCTGCATCAGGCGCACCTCCATGCGGGTCGTGACCGAGGGGAAACCTGCTCACGCAGCCAAAGAGTGGCCACTGCTGGCAGCATAGTCAGATAAGCCGGGGTTGAAACACGGTCCCCGCCCCGCGCTCTGAGCGGCGGGTGCGCTCAGCCGAACAGCACGTCGTAGCGGGCGTACTCCTCGATCGGGACCAGGCGGAGATGGGCCACCGCCTCGGCCAGCGGCACCAGTTCGATCGCGGCGCCGTGCAGGGCGGTCATCGATCCCCATTGACCGGCGTGCACGGCATCGACCGCTGCCAAGCCGAGCCGGGTGGCCAGCACACGGTCGAACGCCGTCGGCGTGCCGCCCCGCTGAACGTGACCCAGCACGGTGGCCCGGGTCTCGAAGCCGGTCCGGCTTTCGATCTCGCGCTCCAGCCGATGTCCGATCCCGCCCAGCCGCGGGTGACCGAATTCATCGAGCTCACCGGTGGAGACGCTCATGGTCCCCGCCTTGGGCACGGCCCCCTCGGCGGCGACGATGATCGCGAAGTAGCGCCCGCGGGCGTGGCGGCGCTGAATCAGCCGGCACACCTCGTCGATGTCGAACGGGTTCTCCGGGATCAGGATCACATCGGCGCCGCCGGCCAGTCCGGCGTGCAGCGCGATCCACCCGGCACTGCGCCCCATCACCTCGACGACGAGATTCCGGTGATGGCTCTCGGCCGTGGTGTGGAGCCGGTCGATCGCCTCGGTGGCGATCTGCAGAGCGGTGTCGAAGCCGAAGGTGACGTCCGTGGCGCCCAGGTCGTTATCGATCGTCTTGGGCACGCCGATCACATTCACGCCGGCCTGATGCAGCCGGTTCGCGGCCCCGAGCGTGTCCTCACCGCCGATCGCGATCAGGGCGTCGAGCCGGTGCCGCTCGAGGGCCTCCCGGACGAGTTCAACGCCCCCCTCGCGCTTGAAGGGATTGGTGCGTGAGCTGCCCAGGATCGTGCCGCCGCGGGGCAGGATCCCGCGCGTGGATTCGATCGTCAGCTCGTCGGCGACGTCATCGAGCACTCCCCGCCAGCCATCACGGAAGCCGATCAGCTCATCCCCGTGGGCGTCGATCCCCTTGCGGACAACCGCGCGAATCACCGCGTTCAGCCCCGGACAGTCGCCGCCGCCGGTGAGCAGGCCAATCCTCACCCGGGAAATCCTACGCGCTGCGCCAACGGCCGCTGCCCGCACCCGGCGCCGGCGCCTCGCGCTAGGGTGCGAGCGGTGGCGGGATCCGTCAATACGCGCGGCCTGATCCTGGCTCTGGGCGCGGGCGGGGTCGTGGCCGCCGCGGCCGTCCAGCGCCGCCACCTGCGCCGCATCGCCCGCGACCCGCGCTACGCGGAGCTGACGCGCTCGCGCGGGGGCCGCGCCATCGAGATCCGCTCGGCGGATGACACCCGCCTGCACGCTGAAGCGTTCGCCGAACGCGGCGCTGGTCCGATCGTGGTGCTGGCCCATGGCTGGACCGAGCAGCTCTCGATCTGGGGGCCGGTCATCGACCGCCTGAGCGCGGCCGGCCTGTCCGCAGTCGCCTATGACCTGCGCGGGCACGGGCAGAGCGGGCCGGCGGCCGACGGGGACTACTCGCTGAGGCGCTTCGGCGAGGACCTGGAGGCGGTGCTGGCGTCCGTCGTCCCCGACGGCCGCGAGGCGGTCGTCGTCGGCCATTCGCTGGGCGGCATGGCGATCGCCGCCTGGGCCCGGGATCATCGCGTGACCGAGCGCGTCCGCGCGGCGGCGCTGGTCAACACCGGCCTGGTCGACCTGCTGACCGGTCACCTGCTGTTCGGCGAGGTCGCCGCCCGCTTCAACAGCAGGCTCGCCGGCCGCCTGTTCATGGGCGTCTCGGCGCCGCTGCCGGCGGTCTCCTCCCCGGTCGCGCACACTCTGATCCGGCATGCTGCCTTCGGGCCCAGCGCTGACCTGGCTCAGATCGCCTTCTACGAGCGCATGCTGCTGGCCACACCGCCGAAGGTCCGTGGCGCCTGCGGCGATGCCATGGCCGACATGGATCTGCTCGATGCTGCGGCTCGTCTCGAGGTGCCGACGCTGGTGGTGGCCGGAGACCGCGATCGGCTGACCCCGCCTGCGCACGCGCACCGCATCGCCGAGCGGCTCCCCCACGCGGTCGAATTGCTCGAGCTCGAGGAAACCGGGCACATGTCTCTGCTCGAGCGACCCCGCGAGCTCGCCGATGCGCTCGTCAGGCTGACCGAGGCGCTCGCCGCACCGCTGACGGAGCGGAGCCTGACAGCGTGAAGCCGCCCATCGGCGCCGAGCGCGCCCAGGGGGTCGTTCGGGTCCTTCAGGAGGATCCCGACCTGGCCGAGTCGATCGACCCCCGGCAGAGGGCGCAGGCGCTGGAAGCCGTCGTCGCTCCCGAGCTGTATGTCGATGCGGGACCCTGGCGCCCGCACCCGGCCCCGTTCGAGAGCGGGCTCGGCATGCTGGTCCTGGACGGGATCCTCATTCACCGGGTGGGTATCGACCGACGCTTCGGCCTGGAGCTGATCGGCCAGGGTGACCTGCTGCGTCCCCCGCCGTGGCGGGCCGAGTCGACGCTGGCCATGACCAGCGACTGGGTCGTCCATGAACCGGTCCGCGTGGCCGTGCTCGAGGAGGGTTTCGTCCGTCACCTGGCCGCTTTTCCCGAGCTCGGCGGGCGCCTCATCTCGCGGGCCGTGGAGCGCTCGCGCCAGCTGGCCGTGAACATGGCCATCGTGCATCAGGCGCGGGTCGATGTGCGCCTGCACATGCTCCTCTGGCATCTGGCCGGCCGGTGGGGCCGAGTGCGCAGCGACGGGATCGTCGTTCCGCTGCGGCTGACGCATGCCGTTCTATCCGACCTCGTCGCCGCACGGCGGCCCACCGTCACCAGCGCGCTGTCAGACCTCAGCCGCCGAGGACTGGTCCACGCCGTCCGCGAGGGCTGGCTCCTGTGCGGGGAGGCCCCCACCCCGAGCGCCCCCGCCGCGGGCGCCAGCGCGCGCTGATCCGGCCTTCCAGCCGCGCAACGCCGAGGAAGGCTCAGCCGCGGGCCACTGGGTCGGGCTTGTCGGCCCAGCGCGAGTGTGTATCTTTTCGATTCAACTAGTGCACATTGATCCGTACATCATCCTCGGCAGCGCGATCGTCGGCCTGCTCGTCGGCATGACCGGCGCCGGCGGCGGCGCGCTGATGACCCCGATGCTGATCCTGCTGTTCAGCGTCAAGCCCTCGACGGCGATTTCGAGCGACCTCGTGGCCGCCGTCGTGATGCGCCCGATCGGCGCCGGCGTGCACATCCGCGCGGGCACGGTCAACTTCAGGCTCGTGCGCTGGATGGTGCTGGGCTCGGTCCCGGCCGCCCTGCTCGGCGCCTATCTGCTGTCGCTGATGGGCAACGCGAAGGCGGCCGAGAACAACATCGAGACCTATCTCGGCGCGGCCCTGCTGATCGGCGCCGCGGCGATGGTGCTGCGCTTCGTCCTCGACCGCGTCAGCACGCGCCGCCACCGGGCACCCGTCAGGGAGGTGACACCGCGGCCGCTGGTGACCCTGGCCCTGGGCATCATCGGCGGGGTGATCGTCGGCCTGACGTCCGTCGGCTCGGGCTCGCTGATGATCATCGGCCTGCTGTTCATCTACCCGATGCTGGGGGCCAACCAGCTGGTCGGCACCGATCTGACCCAGGCCGTGCCGCTCACGCTGGCGGCGGCGCTCGGGGCGCTGATCTTCGGCCATGTCGAGATGTCGGTAACCGGCTCGCTGATCATCGGCTCGGTGCCCGCGGTCCTGGTCGGCTCGATGCTGTCCTCGACCGTGCCCGATCGCTACGTGCGACCGGTTATCGCCTTCGTGATCTTCGCCTCCGGGCTGAAGTACGTCGGCGTCGCCACCACCACCCTGGGCTGGATCCTGTGCGCGACGCTGCTGGGCTGCGGCCTGGCCTTCCTGATGCTGGCCCGACCGTGGACGAACTGGGCCGCACCGGCAACCGCGGTGGCGGCGGGCGCCGAATTGGATACGTCCGAGCCAGCCGCGCGCGAGACGGCCCGAGTCGGCGGTGGCTGAGCCGCTCGCCGTCCCGGTGGCCGGAGGCTCGCTGGCGGCCTACCGGTTTGCCGGAGAGCCCGGCGCCCCGACGGTGCTGGCCATTCACGGAATCACCGCGAACAGCCACAGCTGGGTCCCCACCGCCCGGGCGCTGCAGGGAAGCGTCACCCTGACCGCGGTCGACCTCCGGGGGCGCGGACGCAGCAACGAGCTGCCCGAGCCGTTCGGGATCGCGGCTCATGTGCAGGACATGGTGGCCGTACTCGACGCGCTGGACCTCGAGCGCGCGGTCGTCGTCGGCCATTCGCTCGGGGCCTACATCGCCGCCGCGCTGGCCACCGCTCATCCCGAACGCGTCTCCGGCCTGGTCCTGGTCGACGGCGGGCTGCCCGTCCCCGGGTCCCGCGGCGTCGATCCCGAACCGTTCATCTCTGCCTTCCTGGGGCCCGCGCTGGCCCGCCTCGAGCTGACCTTCACCGATCGCGCGGCGTATCGCGCCTGGTGGGCACAGCACCCCGCGGTGTCCGGCTCGGACATCGAGCTCGCCGACCTGGCCGCCTACGCCGACCATGATCTGATCGGGCGCCAGGGGGCGATGCGCTCCGCGGTCAACCCCGCCTGCATCCGGCCCGACGGCCGCGGCGTGCTCGAGGCCGTTGACGCCGACCGGCTCCAGCTGCCCGCGGTGCTCCTGTGCGCCCCGCGCGGCCTGCTTGGCGAACCCAACCCGATGCAGCCGCTGGAGCTGGTGCAGCGCTGGGCGGCAGCCGATCCTGAGCGTCGCCGCGGGCTCCAGATCGGCGACACCAACCACTACTCGATCGTGCTCGGGCGCCGGGGCGCGGCCGCGGTGGCGACCGAGATCGTCGGTGCCCTGACGGGCCAGCGCGCCCCCGGGACCAGGCAGAGCTTGTCCTAGCCACGAACCGGGTACGCCTCCGCTGGACCTCCAGAAAGGAAGCTCAGTGGCGGAGAACAGCACCTACAAGATCGTCGAGATCGCCGGCACCTCGCCCGACAGCATTGCCGAGGCGATGCGCTCCGGGGTGCGCCGGGCCAGCGGGACCCTGCGCAACCTCGACTGGGTCGAGGTGGTCGGCATCCGCGGCCACGTCGAAGGCGGCGAGATAGCCCACTTCCAGGTCGAGATGAAGGTGGGCTTCCGGCTCGAGGACACGTGATCGGATGAGCGATGGCGCCGAGCAACGGGCGTACGTCTGCGTGGTCGAGATCCCCAAGGGCAATCGCAACAAGTACGAGTACGACCCCGAGCTCGGCGGGATCAAGTTCGATCGCCTGCTGATGAGCGCGGCCACCTATCCGACCGACTACGGGTTCCTGAAGGACACGCTGGCCGAGGACGGGGATCCGCTGGACGCCCTGGTGTGCCTCACCGAGCCCACCTTTCCGGGCTGCCTGATCCCGGTCAAGCCGATCGGCATGTTCATGATGAGCGACGAGAAGGGGCCCGACGACAAGATCATCTGCGTTCCGTTGCACGATGACTACTGGAACGGCTATGAGCAGGTCGCTGATCTGCCCAAGCTGCTGCGGCAGGAGATCGAGCAGTTCTTCTCCATCTACAAGGTGCTGGAGCGC
This sequence comes from Solirubrobacteraceae bacterium, assembly GCA_036392135.1. GTDB lineage: Bacteria > Actinomycetota > Thermoleophilia > Solirubrobacterales > Solirubrobacteraceae > Palsa-465. The sequence goes on along the minus strand of DASVYO010000093.1, from coordinate 880 downwards.
AAGCAGGTCGAGGTTGGAGACTGGCGCTCGCGGGATGAGGCTGTGGCCGAGATCGAGGCCTCCGAGGCGCGTTTCCGCCGTCGCACGGGAGCGTGACGCCGCGCGGGCGGCGGGCCGGATGGCCCACCGCCGGGCCGGCGGCGGTCAGGCGGTCGCGCCGGCCGAGGCCACCTCGTGCTTGCCCTCGGCGAACTCCTCCACGATCTTTGCGTTGAAGGCGGGCAGGTCATCGGGGTTGCGTGAGCTCACCAGTCCCTGGTCGACCACAACCTCGCGGTCGACCCACTCGCCGCCGGCGTTGCGAATGTCGGTCTGCAGGCTCGGGAACGAGGTCAGTGTGCGGCCGCGGACCAGGTCGGCCTCGACCAGCGTCCAGGGCCCATGGCAGATGACGCCGGCCGGCTTGCCGGTCTTGAAGTACTCCTGGACGAAGGCGACGACGCCGTCGTCAGCGCGCAGCTTGTCGGCGTTCACGGTGCCCCCGGGCAGGAGCAGGCCGTCGTAATCGGACGGGCTGGCGTCGGAGACGAGCTTGTCGGCGGTGAACTTGTCCGCCGGATTGATGTCGCTGTTCATGGCCTGAATGTCCTCAGACTTGATCGACAGCAACTCCGTCCGGCCGCCCGCCGCCTCGACGGCCTTGCGCGGTTCGGTCAGCTCGACCTGCTCCACCCCGTCGGTGGCGATGATGGCGATCTTCTTGCCGTTCAGGGAATCTGCCATGAGTGACTCCTTCCGATGGTTGAAATCCAGATCCGTGGCCCCGGTGGGGACTACCCGGTGCGGGGCGACCTACACGGGGGCTAGATCGGCGTCGAGGGCAGCGGCTCGGGCGGCAGCGGCTCGGGCGGCAGCGGCTCGGGCGGCAGCGGCTCGGGCG
>DASVYO010000092.1:0-15184 GCA_036392135.1 Solirubrobacteraceae bacterium | reverse complement strand
CCGCCAGCCCCGCGGCGGCTCCGCAGGAGGCCCGCGCCGCCGGCCAGCGGTTCCTGGAGCGCTACGTGCAGAGTGGGCGCGTCGTCCGGCTCGACCAGGGCGGCGACACCGTCTCCGAAGGCCAGGCCTACGCGCTGCTGGTCAGTGTCGCGCTGCACGACCAGCAGCACTTCGCCGCCGTCTGGCAGTGGACGCAGAGCCATCTCGAGCGCCCCGATGGACTGCTGGCCTCACACCTGGTCGGCGGGCGCATCGTCGACCGCAACTCGGCCGCCGACGCCGACCTCGACGCCGCGCGCGCGCTGGCCATCGCCGCCAGCCGGTTCCAGGACCCGGCCTACGCGCGCGCTGCGCGCACCATGGCGCGTTCCATCCTGGCCCGCGAGACGCTTGCGACGCCCCGCGGGCGGGTGCTGCTGGCCGGCTCCTGGGCGGCGCCGACACGCGCCGTGGATCCGAGCTACTTCAGCCCCGCCGCCGACGCGACGCTGGCCTCGATCGACCCCGCCCAGGCTCATCAGTGGGCCGCGCTCGAGGCCGGCGACCGCGCCGCGCTGGCCTCCGTGGTCCACGGCAACCGCCTGCCGCCCGACTGGGCCCGCCTGACCGGCTCGGGCACGCTCGACCCCGTCGGGCCACCCAGCCGGCCGGCCCAGACGCCGCGCTACTCGTTCGACGCCGCGCGCGTGCCGGTCCGCTACGCATCGGCCTGCTCGACGGCGGATCGCAGCCTGGCCGCGGGCCTGTGGCCGACGCTCGCCCAGGCCGGCTCCCCGCCGCCCTACTCTCTGACGCTGACCGGCGGCGCGCTGGCCACCGACTCGCATCCGGTCGCCGCGGTCTCGGTGGCGGCGGCCGCCTCGGCCTACGGGCGCAGCGCCGAGGCGCTCCGCCTGCTCGGCCAGGCCGACAACCTCGACCACCGCTTCCCCACCTACTACGGGGCAGCCTGGGACGCGCTCGGCCGGATCATGCTCAGCACCGACTGGCTGCCGGGCGGCTGCGCTCCCGCCGGCCTGTAGGCGCGGGCGCTCTCGAGGCTGCCCGGCGACCCCGCCGGAACCCGGTCAGAACCCCTGCCGCGACCCGGAACTAGCATCGCCAGACGTGAGCGTCCTGGCCTCAGCCCACCGCCCGATCGTCCCCGATCGGCGCCGGCGCCTGCTGATTCTCGGCATCTGCTCGATGAGCCTGCTGATCGTGGGGCTCGACAACACGATCGTCAACGTCGCCCTGCCGGCGATCCACCGCGCGTTTCACGCCTCCCTCTCCGGACTGCAGTGGACGGTTGACGCCTACACGCTGGTGCTGGCCAGCCTGCTCATGCTGGCCGGCTCGACCGCGGACCGGGTGGGACGGCGGCGGGTCTTCCAGCTCGGGCTGTCGCTGTTCTCCCTGGGCTCGCTGCTGTGCGCGCTGGCTCCGAGCCTCGGCCTGCTGATCGCCGCCCGCGTCCTGCAGGCGGTCGGCGGCTCGATGCTCAACCCGGTGGCCATGTCGATCATCCGCAATGTGTTCGAGGATCCGCGCGAGCGCGCGCAGGCGATCGGCGTGTGGGGCGCCGCGATCGGGATCAGCCTCGCCCTCGGACCGGTGGTGGGCGGTGCGCTGACCGATTCGGTCGGCTGGCCGGCCGTGTTCCTGGTCAACGTCCCGATCGGGATCGTGGCCCTGGTCCTCACCGCCCTGTACGTGCCCGAGTCCCGGGCTGCGCACCCGCGCCGGATCGATCCCGTCGGGCAGCTGCTGGTCATTGTCGGCCTGGCCGTGCTCACCTACGCGATCATCGAGGGGCCGACCGACGGCTGGCTGTCCGTCCAGACGCTGGTCGAGTTCGCCGTCGCGGTGCTCGCCTTCGGCCTCCTGATCGGCCATGAGCTCCGCCGCCGCCAGCCGCTGATCGAGGTTCGCTTCTTCGCCAGCGCCCCGTTCTCGGGCGCGACCGCGATCGCCGTGGGCCTGTTCGCCGCGCTGGGCGGCTTCCTGTTCCTGAACACGCTCTACCTCCAGGACGTCCGCGGCCTGTCGCCGTTCGACGCCGGCCTGTACACGCTGCCGATGGCCGGCCTGACCCTGGTCGCGGCGCCCCTGTCGGGCCGGTTCGTGGGCAACCGCGGCACCCGGGGGCCGCTGGTGGCCGGGGCGCTCGGGCTGCTGGCCAGCGCCGCGATCCTCACCCAGCTGACGAGCACCACGCCGTACTGGCTGCTGATCGTCGCCTACCTCCTGTTCGGGCTCGGCTTCGGCATCCTCAACCCGCCGATCACCACCACCGCCGTGTCCGGCATGCCCTCCTCACAGGCCGGCGTGGCCTCGGCGGTCGCCTCCACCGCCCGCCAGGTCGGGGCCACCCTGGGAGTCGCCGTGCTGGGTGCGCTCGCCGGCGCCTCAGCTCGCGGGGGGCTGGGGCGAGACTTCGCTCAGAGCACGCACGTCAGCTGGTGGATCATCGTCGCCCTGGCCCTGATCCTGCTCGCGCTGGCCGTCCTCACCACCACCCGGTGGGCGCTCGCCACCGCTCGTCACACCGCCGAGCGCTTCCGCGAGGACGGGCCGTCCGCCTCCGTGTCGCCGGCCGGCGGCCCGCCTGGCCAGTCCGAGCTCGTCCTCGACTGAGTCCCGCCGGTCTCGTCGTCCGGACGGCCGCTAGCGTCTGTCCTCCAGCATGAAGCTCGTCCCCGCCCGCCCGAACGTGGAGCTCCGCACCGCTCCGAACGGCGAGCGGATCGTCGTCCTGGCCTTCCCCTACGAGCGGGCCCTGGTCGACATGGTGCGCACCCTTCCCCACCGCCGCTTCGACTGGGATACGCGGGAGTGGTTCGCCCCCGCCGAGGACCGGGCGGCGCTGAAGGTGAGAGACATCCTGGAGCTCTACCCCGAGCTCGAGGCCGATCCCGCCGTCCACGAATGGCTGGCCGGGGTGCGCGCCCGCTGGATCGGCTCGGTCACCACCTGCCGCCACGATGGCCGCGGCTGGCTGGTCCTCAGCACCCTGGCCGGCCCGATCCCGGAGGCCTTGACGGCCGGCGCCGTCGAGCGCGACGGCAAGCTCCTGGTCCCGTTCAGCGCCACCGCCGCTCACGTCCTGCGCGATCAGCGTTCGGCGTATCTCGATGCCGCCGCCGAGCGCTGCGTGGAGATCCTGGAGCGCGACGGATCGCCGCCGCCGGCCCGGCTGGTCTGGGCCCGCAACGTGGAGGGCGAGCACCTGCGGCTCGAAGTCCTCTGGGATCAGGACGCCGGCCGCGCTTTCGGGAGCCTCCCGGGCGCCGACGGCAAGCGCTACGTGCCGCTCGATCCCTGGCTGGCCGTCGAGCTCGACGGCTTCCTGGCCCGCCACGAGGTCGAGGTGACCGGCCTGGCCCGCGAGGCGCTCGAGCGGTTGCTGGACGAGCACCGAGCGGCGGCCGACGCGGTCCGCCGTTCGCGCGCCACCGAGGGGGAGCCGATTCCCGGGCTGGCCCTCGGGGGCGAGCTCGCGCCGTTTCAGTGGGCCGGTGTCCGCTATGCGCTCGACGCCCGCCAGACCTTCCTGGCCGATGAGCAGGGACTCGGCAAGACGGTCGAGGCCCTGGCCACGCTCGAGGCCGATGGTGCCTTTCCCGCCATCGTCGTCTGCCCGGCCTCGATGAAGCTGACCTGGGAGCGCGAGGCCGGCCGCTGGCTGTCCCACCGCTCGGTCGCGGTTATCAGCGGGCGCTCGCCGGTCCCGCCCAGCGCGGAGATCACCATCCTCAACTACGAAATCGTCGCCGCCCACCGCGAGTCGCTCGCGCGTCGCCGGCCCCGGGCGGTGGTGATCGATGAATCCCATTACTGCAAGAACCCGCGGGCCAAGCGCACCCAGGCGGTGCGCGCCCTGGCCGGAGCGGTACCCGCCGGCGGCCTGCGCCTGGCCCTGACCGGGACGCCGGTGCTCAACCACGCGGACGAGCTGATCGCCCAGCTGCGCGTGATCTCACGGCTGGACGAATTCGGCTCCGGGGCCCGCTTCTCCCAGCAGTTCCGGGGCCCGGTGAGTGAGGAGCGGCTCCACTGGCACCTGCGCCGGCACTGCTTCGTGCGCCGCCTCAAGTCGGAGGTGCTGCCCCAGCTCCCGGCCAAGCGGCAGGTGGTGGTGCCGGTCACGCTCAGCAACCGGGAGGAGTACCGGCTGGCCGAACGCGACGTGATCGAGTGGCTCCGCACGCAGCCACTGGAGCTCTCGGAGCTGAACGCCCGCATCGCCGCCACGCTGCGGGCCCAGCGTCTGGCCCAGCTGGGCGCGCTGCAGCGGCTGGCCGGACGGGGCAAGCTGGCCGCCGCGCTGGCCTGGATCGAGGACTTCCTGGCCTCGGGCGAGCCGCTCGTGGTGTTCGCCCGCCACCAGGAGGTTCAGCACGCGGTCGCCCGGCGCTTCCCCGACGCGCTGCACCTGTTCGGCGATGATTCGCTGGGCGCACGCGAGGAGGCGATTGCCGCCTTCCAGCGGCCCGAAGGACCGTCGCTGCTGGTCGCCGCCACGCGCGTGGCCGGCCAGGGCATCACCCTCACGCGAGCCTCCAACGTGGCCTTCCTGGAGCTCGAATGGACCCCGGCCATGCACGACCAGGCGGAGGATCGCTGCCACCGGATCGGCCAGCGTGACGCGGTCACCGCCTGGTACCTGCTGGCCGCCGGCACGATCGACGAGTCGATGGCCCGCCTGATCCAGAGCAAGCGCGCCCACGTCGGCGCCGTCACCGACGGCCGCCGCGGTGATAGCGACGGGATGGTGGCGGCGGTGGTCCGCGAGCTGCGCGACGGACGGCCGTTCTCGCACCTGCGGGCCGTGGGCTGAGAGGCGCAGAGACACTGCGTCCGGGCCGGCTCCGGTTGGTAGCCTCGGGCCCATGGCGAGTGCCCCGACGCGGCCCGCGCAGACACCGAATGTCCATCCCGACTGCGGCAACGTTCCCGGCCGTAGCGAGCAGGGCTTCAAGGAGCTGTGTCACCTTGTGCTTGAGGAGGACCCCGACACCGCCCTGTGCGGCCAGGACGTCACCGGGTACCCCTGGAACCCGCCCTGGCCACGGTGCGAGGCGTGCCTGGCCGTGGCGCGCGGGAACATGAATTAGGCGGTGGGGACGGGGCTCGACACCGGCTGGCGGAGGCTGACCGGCGTTCACCGGCGCTTTGTGCAGGCGGCCGTCGCCGCCGGGATCATGCTGGCGCCGGCCGTCAGCGCGGCCCAGGCGGCGGCGGCCCAAGCCGCGGCGGCCACGCTGGCCGTCGACCGGCCCTGCTACGTCAACAAGCCGACCAAGACCGGCATCCACCAGGCCCCGATGGTGGTCACGGGCACGGGTTACGTGCCCGGAGACTCGGTGACCATCACCAGCGGCGACGGCTCGGTCAACCAGGTGCTGCAGGCCGACCGGCAGGGTTCGATCGCCGGCACGATCGGCGCCCCCACCCCGTTCTTCAAGCGTCCGGGCGCCCAGGTGATGACCCTGACCGCCGCTGACTACAGCGCCGGCGGACCGATCCAGGCAACGACGCTGCTGCAGGTCGCCGACCTCGCGGTGGCCACCGTCCCGGCCCGGGCCATGCCGTCACGCAAGGTCACCTGGTACTTCTCAGGCTTCCTGCCCGGCCACTCCGTCTACGGCCATTACCTGAGGCATCGCCGCGAGGTGGCGCGAGCGCGCTTCGGGCGGGCCACCGGGCCCTGCGGCCTGCTCCGGACCCGAGCGCTGTTCTTCCCCGGCGGCCACCAGCGCTATTCCAGCTACGGCCTGCAGTTCGATGATTCGCGGCCCTACCGCCCGCGCTCCTCGCCGCGGATCGTCACCGGGCTGAACACCTTCTGATCGTCTAGGCCCAGCTTTGGCCGTCACCGAACCCCCTCCGAGCCTCGATCCGACCGAGGCGTCTGACCGCGTGCTGCGAAGGCTCAAGAGCAGCGCCGGGGGGCTGACCTCGCGCGAGGCGCAACGGCGGCTGCTGCAGTACGGGCCCAACGAGCTGACGCGGCGCGGGGGACGGCACTGGCCCCGACAGCTTGCGCGCCAGTTCACCCATCCGCTGGCGCTGCTGCTGGTGGCCGCAGCGGCACTCGCCTGGATCGCGGGAATCGTCGCGGTCGCGCTGGCGATCGTCGTGGTGATCCTGATCAACGCTGCGTTCGCGTTCGTCCAGGAGATGCAGGCCGAGCGTGCCGTGGAGGCTCTGGCACAGTTCATTCCGGCTCAGGCGAAGGTGGTGCGCGATGGGCGCCACCAGGTGATCGAAGCTCGCCAGCTGGTGCCTGGCGATGTTCTGATGATTGAGGAGGGCGATCGGATCTCCGCTGATGCGCGACTGCTCAGCGGCGGGATCGAGGTTGACTCCTCGGCGCTGACCGGCGAGTCGATGCCGGTGTTCCGCGCGGCCGATTTGCTCGATCACGGCGTGCCACTCCTGCAGGCGCGCGACATCGTGTTCAGCGGCACGACGTGCACCGAGGGCGAGGCCCAGGGCGTTGTGTTCGCGACCGGAATGGGGACTGAGCTGGGACGGATCGCCGCGCTGTCGGAGCGGGTCACGATCGAGGAGAGCCCGCTGGACGCCCAGGTCCGGCGGGTGGCCTGGCTGATCGCCCTGATCGCGGTCCTCTGCGGAATCGCCTTCATCCCGATCGCCACGCTGGTCGCCGGCCTGTCGCTGTCGGCCGGGGTCGTGTTCGCCGTCGGGCTGATCGTCGGCAACGTCCCTGAGGGGCTCTTGCCGGTGATCACGCTGGCGCTCGCGGTGGGCGTCCGCGAGCTGGTCGCTCGCGGAGCGGTGGTCAAGCGGCTGAGCGCTGTCGAGACGCTCGGCTCCACGACGGTGATCTGCACCGACAAGACCGGCACGCTGACCGCGAACCGGATGCAGGTCAAGGGCGTATGGACCGCGACCGGACCGACCGATCCCGCCACCGCCACGGCCGAGGCCGCGCCGCCCGCACTCGGGCGGCTGACAGCGGTGCTGGCGGCGTGCAACAACGCCGAGCTCGATACACCCCAGGGGTCCACCGGCGACCCGACCGAGATCGCGTTGCTTGAGTTCGCCCGCGCGCAGGGAACCGAGCTCGACGCCACGGCGCGAGCGGCGCAGCGCCGGTCCCACTTCCACTTCGACCCGGTGCTGAAGCGGATGAGCACGGTCGACGAGCGCGCCGGTCGGCTGTGGGTCGACTGCAAGGGCGCTCCCGAGCAGGTCCTGCCGAGCTGCTCCACGATCCTCCGTGACGGTCACGAGCACCCGTTGAGCGCTGATCAGCTGCAGGTGGTCACAGACGCGCTCGACGCGTATGCCACGCAGGGACTGCGCGTTCTGGGGATCGCCGACCGCCGCCTCGCGCCGGAGGCGAAGGCGCCGGAGCGCCGCGAGCAGGCCGAGCACGATCTCTGCTTCCTGGGTCTGGTGGCGATGCTCGACCCCCCGCGTCCCGAGGTCGCCGGCGCGGTCGCGCGCTGCCATGAGGCGGGCATCCGGATCATCATGATCACCGGCGACCACCCGGTGACCGGGGCCGCAATCGCACGGGAAGTCGGGATCGGAGACGAGTCCTCCCCGGTTCTCGCCGGTGAGGAGCTCGACCGGATGAGCGACGCGGAGCTCGACAAGCTGCTGCGCGGGGGCCAGGAGATCGTCTTTGCCCGTGCTTCGCCGGAGGCGAAGCTGCGGATCGCCGAAGCGCTGCAGGCCGAAAAGGAGGTCGTCGCGATGACCGGGGACGGCGTCAACGACGCGCCGGCCCTGAGACGGGCGGACATCGGCGTGGCGATGGGCCGCTCGGGTACCGACGTCGCCCGCGAGGCCTCGACGATGGTGCTGACCGACGACAACTTCGCGACGATCGTGACCGCGGTGCAGGGCGGACGCCGCGTCTACGACAACATCCGCAAGTTCATCCTCTACATCTTCGCTCACGCCACCCCCGAGGTCACGCCGTTCCTGTTCTTCGCCCTCAGCGGCGGCCGGATTCCGCTGCCGCTCACCGTGCTGCAGCTGCTCGCCTTCGACGTCGGCACCGAGACGCTCCCGGCGCTCGCGCTGGGGCGCGAGCCCGCCGAGCCGGGCCTGATGCAGCGGCCTCCGCGCCCGCGCTCTGAGGGGGTGATCCAGCCGCCGATGCTGCTGCGCGCGTGGCTGTTCCTCGGCCTCATCTGTGCGTGTCTGCAGATGGCCGGGTTCTTCTTCGTGCTGCTCAATTCCGGCTGGCACCTCGGGGCGCCGGTGGGTACCGGGCATGCGCTGCATCACGCGTACCTAACCGCCACCACGATGACCTTCTTCGGGATGATCGCCGGGCAGATCGGCACCGCGTTCGCCGCTCGCACCGACCGGGCGTCACTGCGGTCGGTGGGCGTCTTCTCGAACCGGCTGCTGCTGTACGGGATCGGTTTCGAGCTCTTGCTGGCGGCGGTCCTGATCTATGCCCCGCCGTTCCAGTCGCTGCTGGCGACAGCGGCGCTCAGCCCCACCGACGTCCTGTTCGCGCTCCCGTTCCCGTTCATCGTGTGGGGCGCCGACGAGCTGCGGCGCTACCTGATCCGAGCCCGGGCCTCGCGCTAGCGAAGTCCGGCGCCGGGCGCCGGCCCGGGGCCAGGCCAGCCGAGCCACATGGCAGTATCGGGCCGTGCCCGAACCCAGACGACCATCGGTCGCCGGCATCGGATCCTCGCTGGCGCGGCGCGACCCGTTGTGGGGCCCGCAGGTGCTCCTCGGAGCGTGCATCCTGCTCGACCTGGCCCTGCCGAGCAAGCTCACCGCGCCGTTCCCGATCTGGCTCCTGCCCAGTCTCGAGGGACTGGCGCTGCTCGGGCTGACCGCGTTTGCCCCCCATCCAAAGGTGCGGCACTCCCCGTGGCGCCGGCGCGTCGCGATCGCCATCACCGGGCTGGTCAGCGCGGCCAACAGCGCCTCCCTGGTGCTCCTCTGCCACTACCTGCTCCGGGGGGGAAAGACCAACGGCCGCGTGCTGATCGGCGCGGGAATGGTCCTGTGGGTGACCAACGTCCTGCTGTTCGCGGTCTGGTACTGGCAGATCGACCGTGGCGGCCCGGTGACCCGGGTCAGTGACCCCGAGGCCCTGCCGGACTTCCTGTTCGTCCAGATGGCCGAGCCCCGGTACGCGCCCGCGAACTGGATGCCCACGCTGCTCGACTACTTCTACACGTCGTTCACCAACGCCACGGCCTTCAGCCCCACCGACACGATGCCCCTGACCCCGGTCGCCAAGTCGCTCATGGCGGGACAGTCCCTCACCGCCCTGGTGACGGTCGGCCTGGTCGTGGCCCGGGCGGTGAACATCCTCTCCTAGGGGCCGGCGCGGCCGCTCAGGCCGAGACGCTCACGCCCAGTTGGGGCTGGGGCTGCGGCTCGGGCTGCGGCTGGCGGGCCCGCAGTGCCAGCGCGGCCGCCACCCCCATGGCCACGCAGGCCAAGGCGAACGGCGCACTCAGCCCGGCTCCGACCAGCGACCCGCCAAGCGCCATGCCCACTGCGGCTCCCCCGACCAGGGCCCCGGAGACCCATGTGAAGCCCTCGGTCTCAGTCCCCGGCGCGAGCGTCCGACCGACGAGCGCGTACTGGCAGGAGAACACCGGGGCGATCGTCAGGCCGGCCAGCAGGCTGCCCACGATCGCGACGGGAATCGAACGGGCGGCGAGCAGGGGCGCCGTGCACAGCACCGCGCCCATCAGCAGGAGCTGGTAGCGCCGAGGCAACGCGACGGTCCAGATCCGGGCACCGTAGAGCAGGCCGCCGACCATGCTGCCCACGCTCCAGACGGCCAACAGCACCCCTGATGCGGTGCGCGAGCCGGCGTGCAGCGCCACCGCAGGCAACCCCACCTCGGTGGCCCCGAGCGCCAGCCCGGTCAGGGCCACCGGGCCGAGCAGCGCCCGCAGCTCCCGGTTGGCCAGGACCCGGCCCCGGGGCTGGCCGCCGAGATCGACTCGCGCCATGCGCGCCATCGGCGACTGGACGAACAGGCCCGTGCCGACCAGACAGACCGCCCCGACCAGCAGCACGGCTGCGGCCGGCGAGAACGCGGCGATGACCAGCGCGACCACCATCGGCCCGGTCGTCCACACGATCTCCTGCACCACCGAGTCCAGCGCGTATGCCGTCTCGCGTACCCCGGGATCGTGGAACACCTGGCGCAGAAGCGCTCTGACGGCCGGAGCGATCGGCGGCATCAGCGCGCCCGCCGCGCCGGTGAGGAGCACCAGCAGCACCCCGGGCGCGCCGGCGGTGCCCGCCAGCACCAGCGCCAGCAGACCGATCCCATGACCCAGGGCGCCGGGCAGCAGAACGCGTCCGCGGCCGAACCGGTCCACGAGTCGTCCCTGCACCGGCGCGCACAGTGCGCTGGCCAGCGTATAGGCGCCCACCGCCAGCCCCGCGAGGGCGTAGGAATGCGTGCTGCCGCGGACCAGCAGCAGGATGGCCAGTGAGGCCATGCCCTGCGGCAGGCGCCCGACGAGCGCGGTACCGAGCAGACGTGTTGAGCCCGGAACTGACAGCACGGATCGGTACCTCGAGACCATGCTTCGAGCCTACACTCCGCCCCGCAGTCCTCAGCCCCGCCCCGCAGTCCTCAGACCCGCCCAGGAGGCCCGACGATGCCGAGCCACGACCAGCCGCCGTTCCGCGCCGACCACGTCGGCAGCCTGCTCCGCCCCCCGGCGCTGGCCCGGGCGCGGGCTCGCTTCAAGGCCGGCGAGATCGACCGCGATGACCTGCGCGAAATCGAGGATGAGGCGATCCTGGAGGTGATCGACCTCCAGCGCGAGGCCGGCCTGGCCACGGTCACCGACGGGGAGTTCCGCCGGTCCTCATGGCACATGGACTTCATCTACGCGCTGGGCGGCGTCGAGCAGGTCGCGGGAGAGAGCATCAACATCCACTTCCGCAGCCAGGACGGTGAGGCCGACTTCGGCGTCCCGGCGATGCGCGTCTCCGAGCGCGTCTCGCTGCCGGCGACGATCTTCTCCGACGCCTTCACGTTCCTGCGCGACCACGCCCGTCCCGGGCAGACCCCCAAGCTGACCATCCCGTCGCCGAGCATGGTCCATTACCGCGGTGGCAACTCGGCGATCGACCGGGCCGTGTATCCGGACATGGACACGTTCTGGACCGACCTGAGCGAGGCCTACGCCGAGCAGGTCAAGGGCGTCTACGAGCTCGGCTGTCGCTACCTGCAGCTCGACGACACCAGCCTGGCCTACATCAACGATCCGGCCCAGCGCGCTCATATCGAGGAGATCGGCGGCGATCCGGAGCACCTGCACGAGCAGTACATCGCCAACATCAACCGGGCCCTGCGCGATAGGCCTGACGACCTGGTCATCACCACTCACCTGTGCCGCGGGAACAATCAGTCGATGTGGGTGGCGGAGGGCGGCTATGAATTCGTGGCCGAGGCGCTGTTCGGAGACCTGAACGTCGATGGCTACTTCCTGGAATTCGATGACGAGCGCTCCGGGACGTTCGAGCCGCTGCGTTTCGTCCCCGCGGGCAAGCGGGTCGTGCTCGGCCTGGTCACGACCAAGTCTCCTCAGCTCGAGAGCCCCGACCTGCTCAAGCGCCGCATCGAGCAAGCCGCCCGGTTCGTCGACATCGACCAGCTGTGCCTGTCCGGTCAGTGCGGGTTCTCCTCCACCGAGCAGGGCAACAAGTTGACGATTGATCAGGAGCGGGCCAAGCTCGAACTGATCGTCGCGGTGGCCGAGGACGTCTGGGGCGGTTAGACGGGCAGGGCCACCTCGGCCCAGACGCAATAGCCGTCCGCCCGCTCCGCGCCCCACCGCTGGGCCAGCTCGTCAACGATCAACAGCCCCCAGCCGCCGTCGACTCCACCCGGCCGCCCCTGGGCCTCGGTTCCCGACAGGCCCGGATCTCGGACCGTGATCAGGAGCCGCTGCGCGCGGCGCTCGACGTCAACCTGGATCAGGTGGTCGTCCGAGCAGCCCGAGTGCAGCACTGCGTTCGTGACCAGCTCACTGGCGACGAGCATCACGTCCCCGAGCACCCAGCCGCGTCCCGACGACTCGTCAAGCGCGCCCCGCACCCGAGCCGGAGCGTGCTCGTCGCACGGGAGCTGGATGCTCAACAGTTCAGAACCGGGTTCCTCCACTCCCCGATGGCGTACCCGAGGCCTCGGTCTGCTAACCGCGTAGTCGCATCGACGCCGGTCAGCTGGGCGCCGGTTCGGCCGGCTGCAGGAGCGCCTCGAGCCCGGCCAGCTGCCGGCGGACGCCGCCGCAGACCTGATCGCACAGTTCGAACACGCCCGGGTCATCGATCGCGTACACGACGCTGTTGCCGCGCTTGGTGCGACTGACCATCCCGGCGCCGTGGAGGATGCCGAGGTGCTTGGACACGTTCTGCTGGGAGGCACCGAGGGCGTCCTGAAGCTCGCCGACGGTCGCGGCGCCGTCGCGCAGGCGGTCGAGCAGCTTGATCCGCATCGGCTCGCCGAGCACCCGGAAACGCTGCGCGACGAGGTCGATCAGGGGCTCGGGGAGCGGGTGCGCAATCGGCGTCAGCTCGGTCATCGCGACGCACCCTACCACAAATACACAGTTGTTGAGTTGAGTCCGATCGCCGGGCCTGCTACCGTATGCTCATCTTTACAACCGTACTGTTGTGCAGCCGTTCACGCAGGGCGGCCGTGCAGCGTCCCGTATCCCGACACGAATGAGGAACCCGACAGATGGACACGACAATCACCCACCTCACCGCTGATAGCTACGACGACGCAGTGGGCCAGCCCGGCCTCACGGTGATCGACTTCTGGGCCAGCTGGTGCGGCCCGTGCCGCGCGATGGCCCCGCAGTTCGAGCGCGCGGCCGAGCTCCGCCCCCAGTACCACTTCGCGAAGGTCGACGTCGACGCCGAGCCGGCCCTGGCCGGCCGCTACGCGATCCGGTCGATCCCCACACTGGTCGTGCTCCGCGACGGTCAGCCGATCGCCAGCCAGGCGGGTGTGGTCGGCGCCGAGGATCTGATCGACGCGCTCGACCGGATCGCCGCCGCACCGGCCGAGCCGGTCGCAGACCGGGAGGCCGCGTGATGAGCGCTCTCACACGCTGGCCGCTGGAACGGGTGCTGTTCGCGCTCGCCGGGACGATCGGCCTGATCGCTGCCGTCCTGACCCTGACCGTCTCGAAATGGTTCGCACTGGTGGCGGCGTTCGTCGCCGTGAACCAATGGCTGTATGTGATCGTCGGGGCGTGCCCGGCCTCGCTCGTCCTGCGCCGCACGTGTCACCTGCGCTCGGCCCTCTACGGGCAGCCTGAGCCCACCGGAGCCCAGGCTACGGAGGTGACGTTCTGATGGCGATCGCCCCGGAATTGAGCCGCACCGCTTCACGCGGGGCGGACGTAGACGACTACCCCCATGCGGCGAATGTCGGCCCGATCGGTCGGCTCGGTCGCTACACCGCGACCCATTTCCGGGTCGTCCTGGTCGCCTGGATCCTGGTCGCCGTGGTCCTCGGTTTCTTCGCCCCCAAGGTCGAGACTGCGCTCTCCGGCGCAGGCTGGGAGACCACCGGCTCGCAGTCGGTCCAGGCCCGGAACCTGATCAACAAGAACTTCCACGGCCTTTCCAGCTACGCGCTGATGACGGTCGTCTACTCGCCGAGCCAGACCGTGGCGGATCGCGGCTTTCAGCAGGTGCTCGCCCGAGTGCAGAGCACGCTGCGGAGCAACGGGGCCGTGAGCAGCGTGGTGCCGCCGACGCCGGGGATCTCAATCTCCCGGGATCGGCACACGGCGATCGTGCAGGCGGGCGCCGCCCGCAGCTCCAACGGGATGGTCAAGGCGGCCGAGAGCCTCAAGGGCCGGCTCCACGCGCTGTCAGCCGGCGGCGTCCAGGTCCATCTGACCGGCGCCTCGGGCATGTGGTCTGACTTCAACACCGCCAACCGCAACGCGATGCTGAAGTCGGAGGTGATCTCCTGGCCGGTGACGCTCGGGATCCTCCTGCTCGCGTTCGGCTCGCTGGTGGCCGCCGGCCTGCCGTTGATGCTGACGATGGTCGGGCTCGCCTCGGCCGCCGGGCTGCTGTACCTGGGAACACTGGTGATGCCGATCTCGATCTGGGCGATGAACTTCGCGCTCATGTTCGCGCTGGCGCTCGGAATCGACTACGCGCTGTTTGTCGTGCACCGCTTCCGCGGGGCGCTGTTCGGTCACCGCCTCTCCCCCGTCGATGCGACGGCGGTGACGATGGACACAGCCGGCAAGGCGGTCCTGTTCTCCGGCATCACCGTCCTGATCTCGTTGAGCGCGGTGATGCTCGTCCCGAGCCCGGCGTTCCGCTCGATGAGCCTCGGGATCATGTTCGCCGTCCTGTTCGTGCTGGCCGCCACGCTGACCCTGCTGCCGGCCGTGCTGGCCCGGATCGGGCCGAAGGTCGACAACCTGGCCTTGCCGTGGGCGCACTCCGGCGAGCATCGCTCGCCCCGGTTTGCCGCCTGGGGGGAGCGCCTCTGGCGCCAGCCCGTCCGGTATGGCGTCGTGGCTCTGGCCATTCTGGTCGGGCTGGCGCTGCCGGTCACCCAGCTGAAGACGGCGATGCCCTCGATCAAGGTCGTGCCGACCACTGACTCGTCCTACATCGGCTACCAGCAGGTGCAGCGCGCGTTCGGGCCCGGCTCGACCGGCCCGCTGCAGATCGTCGCGCCCGCCCGAGACGCACAGCCCGTTGCTCGTGTGGCTCAGGCCGACCGCGGGGTCGCAGCGCTGATGCCGACCCAGAGGTCGGCCGGCTATGCCCTGATCACGGCCATCCCGAAGCAGGACCCCTCCAATCCCGCCGTCGGGAGCACGATCGACCGGCTGCGGGCCAAGCTGCCCAGCGGCGCCCTGATCGGGGGGGCGGTGGCGGAGAACCACGACCTGCAGGCGGCCCTGTCGGCCAAGACCCCGCTGGTCATCGGGGTCGTCCTCGGGCTCGGGTTCCTGCTTCTCCTGATCGCCCTGCAGGCGCCGCTGCTGGCGGCCGTCGGAGTGCTCACCAACCTGCTGGCCACCGGCGCCGCGTTCGGCGTCGCCAAGTGGGTCTTCCAGGACGGTGCCGCCCATTCGCTGCTCGGGTTCACCCCCCAGGGCTTCCTCGACGCCTGGGGCCCGGTGTTCTTCTTCGCGATGATCTTCGCGATCTCGATGGACTACACCGTGTT
>DASVYO010000091.1:0-8507 GCA_036392135.1 Solirubrobacteraceae bacterium | reverse complement strand
GACGTGATGAAGGAGTCGGCGCAGATCGCCCTCTCCTATGTCCGCGGCCACGCCGCCGAGCTGGGCATCGAGACGACCCACTTCGAGGATCGTTCGTTCCACGTCCACGTTCCGGCTGGGGCGATCCCCAAGGACGGCCCGAGCGCCGGCGTGACGATGGTGACCGCGCTGACCTCGCTGCTGTCCGGCCGCCCCGTGAGGCACACGGTGGGCATGACCGGCGAGGTCACCCTCCAGGGCCGCGTGCTGCCGATCGGCGGCGTCAAGCAGAAGGTCCTGGCCGCGCACGCCGCCGGGCTCACCGACGTGGTGCTCCCGGAGCGCAACCGGGGGGATCTGGACGACGTGCCCGAGGAAGTCCGGGAGGCGATGAGCTTCCACTTCGCGATGAGCATCGACGAAGTCCTGGACGTCGCTCTCGAGCCGGCCGCCCAGCCGGCCGCCGCCTGATCGGACAAGAACTGATCTTCCTCGCCGCCCGTTTGTCCGCGGGCGGCGGGGTATGGTCATGTCATGAGCACGATCACCGCCTCCGAAGAACAACGCGCAATCGAGCAGGTCCCCAAGCAGCTGTACATCGCGGGTCAGTGGCGCGACGGCGCCAAGGGCACGATCACCGTCGAGGACCCCTCCACGCAGGAGCCGCTGGGCGACGTCGCCGACGCCTCCGTCGAGGATGCCAAGGCCGCGCTTGACGCGGCCGTGGACTCCGGCCCCGAGTTCGCGGCCATGGCGCCGCGTGACCGTGGTGAGATCCTGCGCCGGGCGTTCGAGACGATCATGGAGCGGATCGACGAGCTCGCCCTGATCATGACCCTCGAGATGGGCAAGACGCTGGTCGAGTCCAAGGCCGAGATTGCGTACGCGGCGGAATTCTTCCGCTGGTTCTCGGAGCAGGCCGTGCGGATCGACGGCCGCTATGTGGTCGCTGCCAACGGCAAGGGCCGCGTCCTGACGATGAAGCAGCCGGTCGGACCCTGCCTGATGATCACGCCCTGGAACTTCCCCCTGGCCATGGGGACCAGGAAGATCGGGCCGGCGGTGGCCGCGGGCTGCACGATGGTCGTCAAGCCTGCCCAGCAGACCCCGTTCTCGATGCTGATCCTGGCCAAGATCCTTGAGGAGGCCGGGTTGCCCGGCGGCGTGCTGAACCTCATCACCGCCTCCTCCTCGAGCGAGACCACCGGCCCGCTGATCTCCGATCCGCGCCTGCGCAAGCTGTCCTTCACCGGTTCCACGGAGGTCGGGCGCAAGCTGATGGCCCAGGCCTCCGACACCCTGCTGAAGCTGTCGATGGAGCTGGGCGGGAACGCACCGTTCCTGGTCTTTGAGGATGCGGACATCGACGCTGCGGTCGACGGCGCGATGCTGGCCAAGATGCGCAACATGGGTGAGGCCTGCACGTCGGCCAACCGCTTCCACGTCGCCGACGGCGTGGCCGACCAGTTCGCCTCCAGGCTGGCCGAGAGGATGGGGGCCATGAAGTTGGGGCGCGGCGTCGATGAGGACACCGACGTCGGACCGCTGATCGATGACAGTCAGCGCGGCAAGGTGTCCGAGCTGGTCAAGGACGCGATCGGCCGCGGCGCCAAGGCGGTGGTCGGCGGTCAGGCCCGCGACGGGGCCGGCTACTTCTACCAGCCCACGGTCCTCACCGACGTGCCCGACGATGCCAAGCTCCTGGGTGAGGAGATCTTTGGTCCGGTGGCCCCGGTCAAGGGCTTCCTGGATGAGGATGAGGCCATCGCCGCCGCCAACGACACCGAATACGGACTGGTCGCCTACGTCTACACCAACGACCTCAAGCGGGCCCTGCGCGTCTGCGAGCGCCTGGAGACCGGCATGATCGGCCTCAACCAGGGCATGGTCTCCAACGCCCAGGCTCCGTTCGGCGGCATCAAGCAGTCCGGGTTCGGTCGCGAGGGGGGCTACGAGGGCATCGAGGAGTACCTCGAGACCAAGTACGTGGCCGTCAACCTGTAGGCGTTCAAGACGCCTTGCGGGGTGGGGTCGCCGCCACGCCCTGCGACGGCGACCCCTGGTCGGTCTAGCGGTTGCCGCAGACTGCGCTGTTGTTCAGCCCCGTCTGATAGCCGTCAGCGCCGCCGGCAAAGTTGTTGCCCGGGCCGAAGGCCCCGAACGCGCCGCTCGCGGCACCCGAGCCGCACTGGGCCCCGGCCGCCTGCGCCGCAGCGCAGCCGTTCGCGGACGAGCCGCAGTAGCCGTTCGGGTCCGCCGAAGCGGAGCCGACCGGGATGGCGAACGCCGTCGCAACGACGCCCGAGGTGAGGATGAGCCTGAACTTCTTGGCCATGAATGGCCCCCCTTTAGGGTTGGTGTTCCACGGCCCCTTCTGGCCGCTCACCAGCGTCCGGGTGTCCACCGGACGCGAGTGGCCGGTCAGCATCAGGCCACCTCGGCATTGGTGGTCAGACCAGTCTGGCTTTCCGACTCGCGGATCGGCCGGGGCTCGGAGCAGCTTTAGCGCATTGAGCGCTCTCTGTTATCCGCCTGACAAACGCCCCTCGTGTGGCCAGATCGGGGTCCCGTTTCAAAACGCCTTGCGGCCGAACCCGTCAACCTCCGGGCGGCGCTTGCCGAGCCGCGCTAACCGTGCCCGGGGCGCCCCTGCAGGTGATAGGGGACGCCGTAGTCTCCGCCCACCGCCCGGCCGCGCACGTGGACATAGTCCAGGTAGAGCACCGACAGGGCAGCCTGGGCGACGACGAGCACGGTGAGCAGGACCCGTCCCCGGCGGGGATGGACCAGCGCGGCCATGGCCACGAACACGAACGGCAGCGCGTAGGCCACGATCAGATAGTGCCGGTAGATCACCTCGCCGGTCGCCGTGAGCAGGATTCCGAAGCCCCAGAACGCGGCCGCCACGGCCCGGCTCGTGTCCGAGCCCGCGCCCGTGAACAGGCGGTGCCGGCGGGGCCACGCGCCCAGGACCAGCCATTGAAGGCCGATCACCGCCCCGACCACGGCGATCACGCCGACGGTGATCTCGCCCAGATGAAGCGAGCTTCCCCCCACCGTCGGCCAGGCGAGCAGGCCGTGATGAAAGCCCTGCGCGGAGCCGACCACGGGTAGCTGGAGCAGGCTGAGGCCGAGCGGGTTCGAGACCCAGAGGATCCAGAACCGAGGCGGAAACAGGTTGTCCAGGCTCTGCCTGGAGGTGCCCGGGTGCGAGAGCACGTGCGCCAGCCACGGCAGCAGCGTGAGCGCGCCCAGCAGCGAGCCGCCCAGCCACCAGCGCCAGCGCACGCTGCGGCGGTCAAACAGCGCGGTCCAGGCCGCGAGGCCGGCCGCCAAGAAGAACCCGGTCATGTGGATCTGACCCAGCCAGGCCCCGATCAGGCCCCAGGCCAGGGCTCCGGCGCGCCGGCCACGCCGCCACCAGGCCAGGAGCATGGCGATCACGAACGGCGGCAGGACCGACTGGATCCACAGCTTGCGGCTGAACAGCACGGCGACCGGGTTCACCGCCGCCAGCGCGGTCGCCCACAGCCACGGCTCGCGATGCCGGGGGGAAACCACCTTCAGGGCGAAGACGCAGAGGCCGGCCAGGGCGATCACGTTCAGCGCCATCACCCCGCGCACGAGCTGGAGCGGACTGGTCAGGCCCAGCGGGACCGCCATCAGGGAGTAGACCCAGATGCCCATCCCGGGGTTGACCGTGCCCACCCCCGAGGCCTGCCCCAGCCACGGGAACGGATGAGCCCCGGTGGCGTGCGCGAACAGGAACATCTCATCGCGCTTGTACTCCATGTCCCCGGGCCAGATGAAGCGCAGTCCGACGCCGAGCAGCAGCGCGACGGCCAAGCCGATCTCCACCCGCCGGTTCACGACCCGCCCGATCACGGGCTCAGTTTCCCCGACCCAGGCGCCGACAGCTTTCCGGTTTCCCGAGGGCAACACGGGGTAGGACTCAGGGGCAAGGACGAACGGCGGGAGGTACGTCTATGTAGGGAACGAGCCTCAGAGCTCGTTTGGAGCCCGATCCAGGTCTCCATTTACGGCCGGCGAGCGTCCAAAACCGCCCGGCGTGAAGGACTGCGCCAGGCAGCATGTCCACCAAAAACAATCAATTCAAGTAGGGGGAATTGATGAAGATACGTAAGACAGTCATGGTCCTCGCGGCCATGTGCGCATCGCTGCTCGCGGTTCCCGTCGCGGCCAGCGCGGCCACGGCGCCGACCACGACGGCTACGTCGTTCCGGAACATCCCGATCACCGGCAAGGCCCACAACGGCCCGGCCTTCAAGGGTCAGTTCACCGTGACCAGGTTCGTGACCCGGAGCGGCAGGACCTACGCTCTGGGTACGCTGACCGGCAAGCTCGGCTCGCGCGCGATCAAGCGCGAGGTCGCTCTGCCCGCCGCGCTGCCCGGCAGCACCAGCGGCATGATGAGGGCCAATGTGACGGGCACCTGCCCGGTGCTCCATCTCACCCTCGGGCCGCTCGACCTGAACCTGTTGGGCCTCACGGTCCACCTCAACCAGGTCGTGCTGAACATCGACGCGCAATCCGGTCCGGGCAACCTGCTGGGCAATCTGCTCTGCTCGCTGTCCAACCTGCTGAACCAGGGCTCACCCCTGGCCGGCACGCTGACCGGCGCGCTGACCGGCCTGCTGAACATCGTTCAGCAGCTGGTGAACAACCCCGCGTTGCTCCAGCTCTAACCGCCGCCCCCGCGATCCCGAGCCACCTTCCCGGTGGCTCGGGACCTAGGGCCGGCGGCCCCACCGGGATGGGCGTCAGCACGACCCGAGCCCTGTACTCTCAGTAAGTCACATGGCGTACGCCGATGAGAGTCCGCGGGGGACGGGGATAAACGAACACGCCGTGGCCCTCGCCCAAGAGTGGCGTCGGCTGACGCGCGCGGCCACGTTCGTGGCCCTGCTGACCGCGCCCGCCTTCTTCCTGGTCCTGTACGACTCGAACCACCTGGGGCTGCTCGCCGCCCTGATCATCACGGTGGTCGCGGTGATCATGTTCCGTGGCCTGGTCGAGGTCGTGACGCGCAAGCTGCTCCCCTCCCCCAGCCTGTACGGGGTCGAGCACTCGCTCAAGGAGGAGGACATCGTCGCCCGGCGCCGCTACTGGTTCTGGCGCGGCAAGTTCCGCCGCCTGCCGATCTACGTCGCCGTCGTCCTCCTGCTGCTGGCGCTGTGCCAGGCCCTGCTGGCCCTGGGCGGGGTCAGCGCCCCGTTCTTCAGCCCGTTCTCGGGCCTGAAGACCATCTTCCCGCCCTCGCAGCTGCCCCAGCTGGCCCTGGTCTTCGTGCAGCTGCCGATGCTGTTCTTCATCAACTTCGCCATCTTCTTCGGCCCATTCCTGTTCTTCGCCGTGCGCCAGATCCGTGGCTATGAGCCCGGCGACGCCAGCTGGGGGGTGAAGATCGAGGATGTCCGCGGCCAGGCGGAGGCCAAGGAGGAGATCACCCGCGTGATCACGCTGTGGCAGTCGGGCGAGGAGTTCGAGCGCGCGGGCGGCAAGCGCGAGCGAGGTCTCCTCTTCCTGGGCGCCCCGGGGACCGGCAAGACGATGATCTCCAAGGCGATCGCCACCAACTTCAACTGCCCGTTCGTGACCATCCCGGGCTCGGGCTTCGCCGGCATGTTCATCGGCATGGACGCGATCACGGTCCAGTTCCTGGCCCGCAAGGCCCGCAAGCTGGCCGCCAAGTGGGGCGGCCAGTGCATCGTCTTCATCGATGAGATCGATGCCGTCGGGATGCGCCGTCAGGCCCTCCAGGGGGGCTTCGGGAGCGCCACCGGCGCCCAGCCGGACTCGATCCACGATTTCAACTTCTACGGGCGCAACGGCAGCCTGACCGCGAGCGGCGACCTGGTGCTCGAGTCCCGGGCCTGGCGCGAGAAGCTGTTCGCCCAGCGGGCGGAGTCCCCGGGCGGGCATCCGACCGTGGCCGCGCGGCTCAACGAGCGGATCGCTCGCCTCTACCCCGGGTTCGGGATGGGTGGCATGGGCGGCGGCATGGCGCTCAACCAGCTGCTGATCGTCATGGACGGGATTGACGAGCCGCCCCTGATGCGCAAGTTCATCACCAACCGGGTCAACACCTTCCTCGACGCGATGTTCGTGATCCCGGCCAAGCTCGGAGGCCTGCGCCTGCGACTGCGCCCGCCGCGGCCCCGAAGCGAGCAGATCTATTTCATCGGCGCCTGCAACGTGCCCATCGAGGTGCTCGACCCCGCGCTCACGCGGCCCGGCCGGATGGGACGCCACATCTGGTTCCGGACGCCGACCAAGGACGATCGCCTGGACATCCTCGACCTGTACCTGGGCAAGGTCGCGCACGAGCCCGACCTCGACACCGAGCGGCGCCGAGACGAGCTGGCCCGGATCACCAACGGCTACTCGCCCTCGATGATCGAGCAGTGCTGCTCGATGGCCCTGACCATCGCCCACACCGAGGGCCGCCGGGAATTTGCCTGGCGAGACATCGTCGAGGCGATGACGACGGTCGAGACCGGGACCGCGCAGAACATCGAGTACATCCAGGAGGAGACGCGCGCGGTGGCCATTCACGAGGCTGGCCATGCCGCCGCCGGGCACGTGTACCTCGAGAAGGACATCCTGTCCACGCGGCTCTCGATCCGCAAGCGCGGCGGCTCGCTCGGGCATTACCAGAGCATGGAGAAGGACGAGCGCTTCTCGCATTTCCGCAGCCGGGTGATGGGCAGCCTGATCATGACGCTCGGTGCGATGGCCGCCGAGCACGTCTTCTACGGCGAGAACAGCCAGGGCGTGAGCGGCGACGTGGCCAGTGCAACGGCGACCGCGGCGGCGATGGTGGGGATCTGGGCGATGGGCCCCGACCCCGTGCACATGTCGGGCAGCCTGGAGCTCGACGACGAGGTTCAGGAGGTCCTGAGGCGGCTCGAGCGAATCGGCGCGGCGATCATGAACCGGGCCGGCAGCCCGGGAATGCTGGGGGACAACCCGGTTGGCGCCGTGCTGGCCAACCGCGACAAGATGCGGGCCGCAGCCCAGATCCTGGGCCAGGCCTACGTCACCGCCTACGCGCTGATGGCCGCCAATCGCGCCGGCCTCGAGCAGATCGCCGACACCCTGATCGAGCGCAAGGAGCTGCACGGCGATGAGGTCGGCAACCTGCTCGACAGCGTCGGGCTCGTCCGGCCCGAGCTCGAGCTGATGGATCCCCGGACCTGGCCGGCGGTATGAGCACCGGCCGGGAACCCAACGCCACCGGCACCGCGGCCGAGCCGCGCACGCTGAACTCGGCCGATGATCAGGCCGTGCGAGGCTCCCGAACGCGGTCCGAGACGAGGTCCAGGATCGGGACCCGGTCGCAGCCGCAGAGCCGCTCCCCGCACACGCATCGCTTCCGGATCGTCACCGGGGCGCTGGTCGGCGTGGCCGTGGCCGCCGTGCTGATCGCCGTCGGCCTGGCCGCCGCCGGTCGCCCCGGTGCGACGGCGCCGGCGATCGCCTGGTCGCCGTGGTCACCACCTGACGGGGGCACTCTGGGCGCGCGCGACATCGCCGATCACGTGGCCCCGCTCTACCGCATCTCCAGCGTCGACCAGCTGGCCGTGGTCACGGTGGTCAACCTCGAGAGCGCCGCCGCCCAGGCCGCGGCCGCCGCGGCGGCCGCCAACGGCACGACGGCCAGCCCGAGCACCGGCCTCCAGGTGGCGATCAAGCAGAACCCGACCTCGGGGCAGGTGTCCCTGCTGGGCGGCAACACGATCGCCTACGACCTGTGCGGGATCGGCGGCAAGAACTGTGCCATCGGCGTCGGGACGCCGTCCACCAGCCGGCTGCTGCTGCTCCGTCGTGAGGCGCTGGAGCTGGCGCTCTACACGTTCAGGTACATCAGCGGCGTGAACAACGTGGTGGCGATTCTGCCTCCCGGGCATACCGTGCAGACCAGCCAGCTGACCAAGTCACCACCGACCAAGGACGCGGCGCGGAGCCAGCCGCTCGACGTGGCCGTCCTGTTCGACCGCCAGGAGCTGGCGCCGCTGCTCGCGCACCCCCTGCAGTTCACGCTGCCGGAGCAGTTCCCGCCCAGCGTGACCGACATGCCGCGCGCTCCGGAGGCGGGCCTGGTTGACCAGGTGACCGGCCGCGGCCTGTTCGCCGAGCAGCTCCAGCAGGCTCAGGACGGCAGCAGCCTGATCGTCCTCAACCCGCTTCCCCCCCAATAGGCGCCCGACCCCGTTCATAGCCCGGGCACCGGGTCACGGGCAGGCGTGGGTAGCGGGGGAAGCGCTCAGGCTCATCCCGCGAGCGCCGGCACAGCGAGAAGGCTGATCCGCGCGTTGTCGGAACCACCTGCTGGTGCACACACGTGTCGCACAGGCCGCCGGGGGTCCGCGACGGAGGCGGAGCGCTCACCGCAGCCCGGCGGCGCGGACATCGCCGCGCAGGCGGCCGAGCCGGGCACCGTCACGAGCGGTGACCGATCCGAGCCAGGCGATCCGACCCCGGCGGACCCGGTAGACCAGGTGCGT
>DASVYO010000090.1:0-4484 GCA_036392135.1 Solirubrobacteraceae bacterium | reverse complement strand
GGCGCGGGCGCAGCCGCGGCAGCCCGAACAGGGCCACCAGTGCGCCGGCGGCGGCGAATCCGGCCGCGACCGCGAACGCGACCTGGAAGCCGCCGGTCAGCGCGGCGTGGGCGGTGGCGCCGGTGCGCAGGTCGGAGTTGGTCTGCCCGGTGGCGATCGCCGCCAGCACGGCCAAGCCGAGCGCGCCGCCGAACATCCGCGCCGTGTTGACCAGCCCCGAGGCCAGGCCCGCCTCGGCTGGGGCCACGCCGGCCACGGCCGCGATCGTGGCCGGGACGAACGACAGGCCGATGCCCATCGCCACCAGCAGGGAGCCGAGCAGGACGTCGCTCGAGTAGCTGCCGTGCACGGGCACGCCGGCGAACAGGAGCAGACCAAGCGTCTGGGCGACCATGCCGGCGAACAGCAGCGGCTTGGTACCGACCCGGGCCACCACCCGCGAGGCCACGGTCGAGCCGACCACGATGCACAGGGTCATGGGCAGGAAGGCCAGGCCGGTCCGGATCGCCGAGTAGCCCAGCACCTGCTGCAGGTACAGGGACAGGAAGAACCACATGCCGAAGGTGGCCCCACCGACCAGCAGCACGACCACGTTGGCCGCGCTCAGCGCGCGCGAGCGGTAGATCCGCAGCGGCATCAGCGGCTGGGAGGCGAACCGGCCTTCGATCAGCAGGAAGCCGGCCAGCAGCACGACGCCGGCGGCGATCAGGGCCAGCGTCCCGGCCGACCCCCAGCCGGTCTGGTCGGTGCGGACGATTCCCAGCACCAGCAGCGACAGCCCGACGGTGGCCGCCAGCGCGCCGCTGAGGTCGAAGTTGCGCGCCCGGCTGCGGTCGCGGCCCTCGGCGATCAGCCGCTGGGCCAAGACGGCGGCGACCAGGGCGATCGGCACGTTGATGAACAGGATCCAGCGCCAGCTGAGCGCGTCGGTGAGGACCCCGCCGAGGAGCACCCCGGCGGCACCGCCGGCGCCCCCCATCGCGCCCCAGATGCCGACCGCGCGGTTGCGGGCCGGTCCCTCGGTGAACGTGGTGGTCAGGATCGACAGCGAGGCCGGGGCGATGACCGCGGCGCCCAGCCCCTGCACGGTCCGGGCGGCGATCAGCAGGCCCTGGCTGTCGGCAAAGCCGCCGGCCAGTGAGGCCAGCCCGAAGAGGATCAGGCCGGAGACGAACACGCGGCGGCGGCCGAGCAGGTCGGCGGCCCGCCCGCCCAGGAGCAGGAAGCCCGCGAAGGTGACCGTGTAGGCGTTGACGATCCACTGCAGGTCGACCTCGCTGAAGTGCAGGCCGGTCCGGATCGCGGGCAGCGCGACGTTCACCACGGACACGTCCAGGATGACCATGAACTGCGCCAGGCAGGCCAGGATCAGCGTCGCGGTGAGATGGGGGCGGGTTTCGGTTTCGGTCTCGGTCATCGGGCTGGCGTTCCTCCGCTTCATCGTACGACGTCCATCGAACATAGCAACGTGATTCGATGTCCTTCGTACAACGGGGCGGACCGGATCAACGTGAGGTCGCTCACGCCGGGGCGAGGGCGGGAGCGGGCTCGCCGGCCCGCGAGCGCCGGGCGGGGAGGACCAGCGCGGACAGCGCGCCGGCCAGTGAGAACGCCGCCGCCGCGCCGATCGCCGGCGCGAACCCGTCGGCGAACGCGCCCGGGCTGAGGAAGCTGCCCGCGCCCGAGAACACCGCCACCACCACGGCCAGGCCGAGCACCCCGCCGAGCTGGCGCATCATCGTGAACGCGCCCGAGGCCGCGCCCAGGTCGTCGGGGCTGACGGCCAGGACGGCGTTTTGAGCGGCCGGCATGGCCATCGAGATGCCGGCGCCGGCGATGATCAGCGGCGCGATCAGCTCGCCATAGGGCATCCCGGTCCTGGCGATCAGCGCGATCCAGGCCATGCCCGCCGCCTGCAGGGCGAGGCCGGCCACGACCAGCGGGCGCTCACCGATCCGGTCGGTCAGCGCCCCGGCGATCGGGGCCACCACGAACAGCGTCGCCGTCCACGGCAGCAGCCTCAGGCCCGAGGCCAGCGGCCCCTGGTGCAGCGTGACCTGCAGGAACTGGGCCATAAAGAACACGGCCCCGAACAGGCAGCAGGAGAGCAGGAACATGGCCGCGCTGCCGCCCGAGAACGAGCGGCTGCGGAACAGCCGCATGGGCAGCATCGGCTGCGCCGTGCGGAGCTCGGCCAACACGAAGGCGACGGTCAGCAGCGCCCCGCCGATCAGGGCGATCAGCGTCTCGGGGCTGCTCCAGCCGATCCGGTTGCCGCGCACCAGGCCCCACACGAGGCCGAACGCGGCCGCGGTGATCAGCGCCAGGCCGCGGGCGTCAAAGCGTCGCCTCGGGCCGAGGCTCTCATCCAGGCGGCTCATGACCAGCGGGATCGCGGCCAGGCCGATCGGCACGTTCAGCCAGAACACCCACTGCCAGGCCAGGCCCTGGGTGACCGCGCCGCCCAGGACCGGGCCGCCGAGAACGGCCAGCCCGGTGATCGAGCTGTAGATGCCGAGCGCCTTGCCCCGCCGCTCGGCGGGGATCGCGGCGCTGAGCAGCGACAGCGACAGCGGGGCGATGACCGCCGCCGCGCACCCCTGGACGGTCCGGGCGGCGATCAGCAGCCCGATGTTGGGGGCCAGCGCGCAGGCCGCCGAGGCGGCCACGAACAGGCCCAGGCCGGCCGCGAACGTCCGCCGCCGCCCCAGCCGGTCGCCGAGCGCGGCGCCGGAGATCAGCAGGACGGCAAAGCTCAGGCTGTAGGCGTTGAGCGTCCATTCGAGCTCGCCGATCGAGGCGTGCAGGTGCTCACGGATCGTGCTCAGCGCGGTGGACACGACCAGCACGTCGAGGGCCACCATCAAGGATGCGATCGAGGTCAGGATCAGAACCCAGAGCTCCTTCTGGGCTGCGGTGTGTCTGGTCGGCATGCGTTCCTCCCGGGGGGTGGTGGGGTGGTGTCCGTGAAGACACCGCGGGCGCCGCGCGATTGACCGATGAATTCTTGACGCGGGTGGTGTCGTTGGTGAGTGGATGACCGCGAGCGAGTTCAACCGCCTGGCCCGCGCCCAGCGTGGGGAGGACGGCGCCTTTGAGGAGCTGACCGGGCCCTACCGGCGTGAGCTGCAGCTGCACTGCTACCGGATCCTGGGCTCCTTCCAGGACGCCGAGGATCTGCTCCAGGAGACCCTGCTGGCCGCGTGGCGGGGTCTCGAGCGCTTCGAGGGCCGCTCCTCACTGCGGGCGTGGCTGTACACGATCGCCACCAACCGCTGCCTGAACTGGCTGCGTGACGGCAAGCGCCGCCCCCAGGCGGTCGCGGCCGGCGTAGGGGCGGGGGCGGCGGAGAACTTCTCGGAGATCTCCTGGCTCGAGCCCTACCCGGACCGGCTGCTCGAGTCGGTCGTAGACCTGGAGCCGGGGCCCGAGGCCCGCTACGAGGCCAAGGAGGCAGTGGCGCTCGCCTTCATCTCCGGGCTGCAGCACCTGCCCCCGCGCCAGCGGGCGGTGCTGGTGCTGCGCGACGTGCTCGGCTTCCACGCCGACGAGGTGGCCGAGATGCTCGGCAGCTCGACCGCGTCGGTTACCAGCGCCCTCCAGCGGGCGCGCGGCTCGCTCGAGCTCCGCGGCGCGGTCGCCGATCGCGGGGCGTCGCTCTCGTTGTCCGGATCCGCGGCTGATCGCGAGCTGGTGACCCGGTTTGCCGAGGCCTTCCTGAACGACGACGTCGAGGGCGTGCTGGCCCTGCTCACCGACGATGCCGTGATCTCGATGCCGCCCGAGCCGCTCTGGTACCAGGGCCGCGAGGACATCGGCGAGTTCCTGCGCGAGCGAAGCCGTCACCGTTTCGAGGACTGGCGCCTTGTCGAGACCGGGGCCAACGGCCAGCCCGCCTTCGCCTACTACCTGCGTTCGCCCGGTGAGGCGGACTACGCGCTCGGGGGCCTGTTCGTGATCGCCGTGACCGAAGCGGGCATCGGCTCGATCACGCGCTTCCCGGAGGGCCCCTCGCTGGCCGGGTTCGAGGTGCCCGACCGCGTGAGCTGAGCGCGTTCCCGGGTTGTGCAGGCCTGGATGCGCGGTTTGCTGCCCCGCGTTCCCGGTGATACACAGGACAGATGGCTGCTGAGCAAGATCCCCCTCGTTCGCCGGGCTCGGAGGAGCCGTGGGAGTCGGGCGCCGGGGACTCGGAGTCGGCCGGCGGATCCTCCTCGGTTTCCGCGCGGGAGTCCGATGACGCGTCGGCCGCCTCCCGCCACGAGGGGACCGTCTCCCGCCGCGAGGGCCGCCGCGACCGCGGCGGCAACATGCTTCCCGGCCGTGAGCGCCGCCGCTTCGGTGTCGAGCGGCTGCTCGTCCGGCTGGTCGCCACCTGCGGAATCGTCGGCATCGGCGTGGCGATCGCCGCGATCATGGTCTCCAGCAAGAGCCAGGGCTGGGTCGTCGGCCTGGTGGTGGCGATCGTCACGGTCGTGCTCTCG
>DASVYO010000089.1:0-8629 GCA_036392135.1 Solirubrobacteraceae bacterium | reverse complement strand
GCCGCGCTGCCCGTCCTGCGGCGAATGGGCTGGGTCGCGGATGAGAACATGCAGCTCAGCGGGCTGCCGCCCTCCCAGGGGGGCCTCACGGATGCGCAGATCCGCGGCCTCGTCCGGGCCGGCTGGGAGCTCGACACGCAGGGCATCAGCCATGCCGACCTGATCACACTGGACAGCGCCGGCCTGCATGACCAGATCGACAACGCCCGCCAGATCATCCGCCGCCGCTTCGGGGTCCCGGTGAACTGGTTCTGCTACCCGTCCGGCCACTATGACCCGACCGTCGTGGCCGCGGTCCGGGCGGCCGGGTACGTGGGCTCGACCACCGTCGTGCCGGGCTGGGCCGGGCCCAGCACCGACAGCTACCGGCTGCCGCGCCTGCGGGTGCTCGGCGGCACGAGCGGCAGCGCCCTGCTCACCCAGATCGCCACCTACCGCTCCGCCGGCGCGCCGCCGGTCTCCTACGGAGGAGCCTGAGCCCAGATGATCTCCTCGCGCCTGCGCGCGTGGCGTCATCTCGGGCCAGCCTCGAGCCTGCGGACCTGGCGTCACCTCGGGCAGCGCATCGGTGCCTCCGCCCAGGCGCCCGCCGCGGCCGGGGCCCTGCGCGGCCGGCGACCGAGCCCGATCGGCGGCCTGGCCGCGGCGGCGATCGCCGTGACCCTGGCCACCCTGGCCATCTATCCGCTCCGGCACATCGCGCCGGTGGTCGCCCTGGGGGTCGTGTACCTGCCCGCGGTGCTGCTCATCGCCACCTACTGGGGCCTCTGGCTGGGCGTCCTCACGGCCCTGGTCAGCGGCGTCGCCTTCAACTTCTTTCACCTGCCGCCGACCGGCGATCTTCAGCTCGCCGACCGGCGCAACTGGGTCTCGCTGGCGGCGTTCCTGATCGTGGCCCTGGCCGTGGGCACGATCGCCGAGCTGGCCCGCTCTCGCGCGCTCGAGGCTGAGAGCCGGCGGGCCGAAGCCGACCTGTCCGCCGCCCTGGCCGGGGAGCTGTTGCGCAGCGAGGACACGGAGCGGGCGCTGGCCACCACCGCCCGGCGCGTGGCCGACGGGCTCGGGCTGCGCTCGGCAGCCCTCGAGCTCGGCGCGGCGGCGGCCGGACCGGACCGGCTCGCACTTCCCCTGCGCGATGCCGACGGTCACCAGATCGCCACCCTGCTGGTCTCGCGCGAGATCCCCGCCGACACCGAGGAGCGCCTCCGAGCCCGCGTGATCCCCACCCTGGAGGCCCTGGTGGCGATCGCCCAGCGCCGCGACACGCTCCAGGCGGAGGCGGTCGAGACGGCGCTCCTGCGCCGCAGCGACGACATCAAGACGGCCGTGCTGCGAGCCGTCTCGCATGATCTGCGCACCCCGCTGACCTCGGTCGTGGCCGCCGGGCACGCGCTGGGCACGAACTCGCTCAGCGATGCCGAGCGTGAGGAGCTGAGCGCGGTGGTGGTCGAGGAGGCCACCCGGCTGGCCGAACTGGTCGACAAGCTGCTGGACCTCTCCCGCCTGCAGGCCGGCGGCGCGGCCCCGCGCACGGACTGGGTCTCGGTCGAGGATCTGCTGGCCGCCGCCAGCGATGGCCTCCGCGGGCCGGGCCCACCCGTGCGGCTGCTGGTCGATCCGGGCGTGCCCGAGTTCCGGGCCGATGCCGCCCAGCTCGAGCGGGCCCTGGCCAACCTGCTCGAGAACGCCCGGCGCTACGGGGGTGAGAAACCGATCACCGTGCAGGCCCGCCGGGCCGGAGACCGGCTCGTGATCACCGTCGTCGACCAGGGCCCGGGAATCGACGCCGCCGAGCTCGAGCGGATCTTCGAGCCCTTCTACCGCGGTCGCAGCTCGGCCTCGGCCCCGTGGACCGGATCCGGGCTCGGACTGGCCATCGCCAGGGGCTTCATCGAGGCCAACGGCGGCACGATCACGGTTGACTCGCTGCCCGGCCGGGGCACGAGCTTCATCATCTCGCTGCCCGTCGAGGGTCAGCCGGCCCTTCCGGTGAGCCGATGAGCAGCGCCCCCAGGCCCCGCGTGCTGGTCTGCGACGACGAGCACCAGATCCTGCGCGGGTTGCGCGTCATCCTCCGTGACGCCGGTTACGAGGCGGTTCCCGCCAGCACCGGCGAGGAGGCACTCGACCTGGCCGCGGTCAGGACTCCGGATGCCGGCATCATCGACCTGGTGCTCCCCGACATGGACGGGATCGAGGTGTGCCGCCGGCTGCGCGAGTGGACCGACATGCCCCTGATCCTCCTGTCCGCGGTCGGTGACGAGGACGCCAAGGTGCGGGCCCTGGCCGCCGGCGCGGATGACTACGTGACCAAGCCATTCGGGCCGCGCGAGCTGATCGCCCGCCTCCAGGCCAACCTCCGCCGGACCGAGCCCGAGCCGGAGCAATCGGTGATCGTCACCGGGGAGCTAGAGATCAATCTGGCCTCCCACGTCGTCCGCCTGGCCGGCGCGGAGGTTCATCTGACCCCGATCGAGTTCAACCTGCTGGCCGTGCTGGCCCGGAACCGGGGGCGGCTGATGACCCACCGCGATCTCCTGGTCGGGGTGTGGGGGCACGGCCACGGCGAGGACACGCAGGTCCTGCGCGTGCACATCGCCAACCTGCGACGCAAGATCGAGCCTCCGGAGTCCGCCGGGGGCCGGCGTTACATCCGCACCGACCCCGGCGTGGGCTACCGGTTCGCGGCTTGAAGGCGCGAAATAGCGGGAAGCCCGTGCCCATCGCCGCCCGCCGTTCCGCTTCCGAATCGCCCGTCGCTATCGTGGGTCCTACGAGTGCGACCTGGCTGTCATGGACGAGCAACGCGGGCCGCGACCGTGCCTGAGGGGCAGATCTGATGACACCTTCCAAACGAGCCCTCTTCGTACCCGCGCGCAGGCGGGCCGCCCAGCAGGCCCCCCCGCCCGATGGCGACCCCGGCAAGGGCGCCGGCGCCACCGGTACGGCCACCGTCTTGCCCGAACCGCCGGCCGGCTCGACGGGGGTCAAGCGGAGCTTCAACGAGGCCGCGCACAAGCTGGGCCACTGGCCCGTGGGCCCCGCCGAACCCCGCCCCGCCAAGGAGCCGTCCGACGCCATCAAGGCGGCCTCCGATGACCAGCGCGACGTGGTGGCGCACGCGAGCAAGCTGGTCCTGGCGCTGGGCGCCCTCGGGATCGTCTACGGGGACATCGGAACCAGCCCGCTGTACGCCGAGCAGGTCATCTTCAACGCTCACCGGGAGGCTGCGCACGCCACCGCGGCCGGCGTCTACGGGGTCGTCTCGCTGATCTTCTGGTCGCTGATCATCGTTGTCTCGGTCAAGTACGCGGGCTTCATCATGCGCGCCCACAACCGCGGCGACGGCGGGATCATGGCCCTCACCGCCCTGATCCAGCGCCGCAAGATCACCCGGGGCGCGGCGCTGGTGACACTCGGCCTGCTCGGGGCGGGCCTGTTCTTCGGGGACGGGATGATCACCCCCGCGATCTCGGTCACCTCGGCCGTGGAGGGGCTCAAGGTCGCCACGCCCGGGCTCGCGCACCTGGTGGTCCCGATCGCGTTGGCCATCCTGATCGGGCTGTTCGCCGTGCAGCGTTTCGGCACCGGTGCGGTCGGCTGGCTGTTCGGGCCGGTGATCCTCGTCTGGTTCGTGGTCATCGGCCTGCTCGGCGCGCGCCAGGTGGTGTTGCACCCCGGCGTGCTCCAGGCTCTGTCCCCGACCTGGGGCGCGCGCTTCATGATCGACCACGGGGTCGCCGCCTGGCTGGCCCTCGGTGGGGTGGTGCTGTGCGTGACCGGCGCCGAGGCCCTGTACGCGGACCGCGGCCATTTCGGCGCCACGCCGATCCGCCGGACCTGGTTCGGGATCGTGCTGCCGTGCGTGCTCCTGTCCTACCTGGGCCAGGGTGCGCTGATCCTCTCCCACCCGCACACGATCGCCAACCCCTTCTATCTGCTGGTTCCGCGGGCCGGGCAGCTGCCGATGGTGTTCCTGGCCACCGCGGCCACGATCATCGCCTCGCAGGCCGCCCTGACGGGGTCTTTCTCGGTCGCCAAGCAGGCGGTTCAGCTCGGCTTTCTGCCCCGGCTCCGGATCATCCACACCTCCGAGCTCGAGGGCCAGATCTACGTGCCGATCATCAACTGGGGCCTGTGCGTCGGCGTCGCGGCGCTGGTCCTCGTGTTCCAGGAGTCCAGCCGGCTGGCGGACATCTACGGCGTCGCCGTGACCGGCACGTTCATCCTCGACACGACGCTGTTCGTCGCCGTCGCCCGCAGCCAGTGGCACACCGCGCGCTGGAAGCTGGTGCTGCTCGCGAGCCTGTTCTTCACCGTCGAGGTGGCCTTCTTCACCTCCAACCTGACCAAGGTCAGCCACGGCGCCTGGCTGCCCCTCCTGGTCGGACTGGTGGTCGCCACGATCATGGTCACCTGGCGCAGGGGCCGTGACGTGGTCACCGCCAACCGCACCGAGGAGGAGGGCCGGCTCGACGAGTTCCTGGACGAGCTGTGCGATGCCAAGCCGCCGATCGTCCGCCTGCCCGGGACGGCGATCTTCATGAACCCGAGCAAGATCACCACCCCGCTGGCGCTCCGCGCACAGGTCGAGCACAACCACGCCTTCCATGAGAAGGTGATCATCGTCTCCCTGGACCCGGTCGGGATCCCGCACGTGGAGGAGTCCGATCGCTTCTCCTCAGAACCTCTCGGCCGCGGCCTGTTCAAGATCGCCCACGTCACGATCCGCGTCGGCTACCGCGATCGCCAGCGCATCCCCGAGCTGCTCGCCCAGGCCCGCAAGCGCGGCTTCCTGGCTCGCAACCTGGACCTCGAGCACGCCTCGTACTTCATCTCCCGCATGACGATCGTGACCACCGACGCGCCCGGAATGGCGCGCTGGCGCAAGCGGCTGTTCATCGGCATGGCCCGCAACGCCTCGAGCCCGATCGACCACTTCGGGCTGCCCAGCGAGCGCACGGTGATGACCGGCTCGCAGGTCGCCATCTAGGCCGCCCTCTTCACAACATCTTTATGCCCGGGCGGCGGTTCTGCACGTCGCCTTGACAACGGCCGGGCAGGCTGAAGACATGCCTCAGCGCACCTTCAACGAGGCCGCCCACAAGCTCGGCGATCGCCGGCTGGCCCCCAAGCGCGAGCCGGCCCCCCCGTCGCCCGAGCTCCAGGCCGCCCAGGATGAGCAGCGCGACGTCGTTCCCCATGCCGGGCGGACGATCCTGGCCCTGGGCGCGCTGGGGATCGTCTACGGGGACATCGGCACCAGTCCGCTCTACACCGAGCAGTTCATCTTCACCGCGCATCGCAATGCGGCCCACGCCGACGTGGCCGGTGTGTACGGAATCGTCTCCCTGATCTTCTGGACCCTGATGATCATCGTGTCGATCAAGTACGCGGGGTTCATCATGCGCGCCCACAACCGCGGGGACGGCGGCATCATGGCCCTGACGGCACTGGTCCAGCGCAAGCGGATCGGCCGCGTGGTGCTGCTGAGCACACTGGGCATCTTCGGTGCCGCGCTGTTCTTCGGCGACGGGATGATCACCCCGGCCATCTCGGTCACCTCCGCCGTCGGCGGCCTGAACGTGGTCAGCCCCAGCCTCTCGCAGCTGGTCGTCCCCCTATCGCTGGCCATCCTGATCCTGCTGTTCGCGGGCCAGCGGTTCGGGACCGGCGCGGTCGGCTTCCTGTTCGGGCCCGTGATCCTGCTCTTCTTCCTGGTCATCGGCGGCTTCGGCCTGCGCGAGGTGATCCTCCATCCCGGCGTGATCCAGGGCCTGTCGCCGATCTGGGGCGTCCGCTTCCTCGTCGATCACGGGGTCCAGGCCTGGCTGACCCTGGGCGGCGTGGTCCTGTGCTGCACGGGCGCCGAGGCCCTGTACGCCGACCGCGGGCACTTCGGCGCGCTGCCGATCCGCATGACCTGGTTCGGAATCGTGTTCCCGGCCGTCCTGCTGTCCTACCTGGGCCAGGCGGCCCTGATCCTCGCCCACCCCGCCAGTGTCCGCCGATCCTCGTTTAACCCGTTCTTCCAGCTCCTCCCCCATAGCCTGCTCGTCCCGATGGTGATTCTGGCCACGGCGGCCACCATCATCGCCTCCCAGGCCGC
This sequence comes from Solirubrobacteraceae bacterium, assembly GCA_036392135.1. Lineage (GTDB taxonomy): Bacteria > Actinomycetota > Thermoleophilia > Solirubrobacterales > Solirubrobacteraceae > Palsa-465. The sequence goes on along the minus strand of DASVYO010000089.1, from coordinate 2,520 downwards.
CCTCACCGGCTCCTTCTCGGTCGCCAAGCAGGCCGTCCAGCTCGGCTTCCTGCCCCGTCTGAAGATCGTCCACACCTCGGAGATGGAAGGCCAGATCTACGTGCCGATCATCAACTGGGGCCTGTGCGCGGGCGTCGCCGCCCTCGTCCTGGTCTTCCAGAACTCCAATCGCCTGGGCGACATCTACGGCGTGGCCGTCACGGGCACCTTCATCCTCAACACGATCCTGTTCATCGCCGTCTCCCGGGGCCTGTGGCACACCCCGAAATGGCGCCTGGCCATCCTCGGGGTCCTGTTCCTGACCGTGGAGACCGCCTTCTTCACCTCCAACATGGCCAAGATCGCCAGCGGCGCCTACCTGTCCCTGGCCGTGGGTCTGATCCTGGCCAGCATCATGATCACCTGGCGCCGTGGGCGCGACATCGTCACCCGGGCCCGGACCGAGGAGGAGGGCGCGCTGGCCGAGTTCCTGAACGATCTGTGCGATGCCCAGCCGCCGATCCATCGCCTGCCCGGCCTGGCCATCTTCCTGAACCCCGGCAAGGCCACCACACCGCTGGCCCTCCGGGCCCAGGTGGAGCACAACCACGCCTTCCACGAGAAGGTGATCATCGTCTCCGTCGATCAGGTCTCCGTGCCCCACGTCTCCGAGCGCGACCGCTTCGCCTCCGAGCCGCTCGGGCGCGGCCTGTTCAAGATCATGCACGTCACCGTCCGGCTCGGCTACCGCGACCGGCTCCGGATCCCGGATGCTCTGGCCCAGGCCCGCAAACGCGGCTTCCTGGACCGCAACCTGGACCTCGAGCACGCGTCCTACTTCGTCTCCCGGATGACGATCGTCCCGTCGTCCCGGCCCGGCATGGACCGGTGGCGCAAGCGGCTGTTCATCGCCATGGCCCGCAACGCGGCCAGCCCGGTCGACCACTTCGGGCTGCCCAGCGACCGGACCGTGATCACCGGTTCGCAGGTCGCCATGTAGCCAGGGGTGGGCTAGGCTTCCGAGGGCATTCGTGTCCGACGCGATCGTCCATCTCTCGTCAGTGGCCGGAAGCCCGCTGCTGGATTCCGCCGGGCAGCGGCTGGGCCGCATCGAGGACGTCGTCGCGCGGCTGGACCTCGCCGACCAGCTTCCCGCCGTGGTGGGCCTGGTGGCCCGGATCGGCGGCCGCGAGATGTTCGTTCCCATGAATCGGATCGAGCGCCTCGAGCGAGCGGCGGCGCGAACCGCCACCACCAAGCTGAACCTGGCCCAGTTCGAGCGCCGGCCCGGTGAGGTCCTGTTGCGAGCCGACGTGCTCGACCGCAGCTTGATCAACGTTCAGATCGCCCGGCTGGTCACCGCCCGGGATGTCGAGCTGATCCAGGAGGAGGGCACCTGGTGGGTGGCCGGGGTCGATCCGGCCCTCCGGGCCCGCTTCTACCGGTTCCTTCCCCGCCGGTTCCGCGGCCATGACTCCGAGCACGAGGAATTCGTGCCCTGGCGCGACATGGAGCCGTTCATGGGCCATGTCCCGACCTCCCGCCTGAAGCTCCGCTCCCCCCGTCTGCGCCGTCTGCATCCCGCCCAGATCGCCGACCTCGTGGAGGCGGCCTCGCACGAGGAGGGTGAGGAGATCCTGCAGGCGGTCTCGCAGGACAAGGAGCTCGAGGCGGACGTGTTCGAGGAGCTTGACGACGAGCACCAGGTCGAGTTCCTGCGGGAGCGCTCTGACGAGCAGGTCGCCCAGGTGCTGGGACGGATGGAGTCGGACGATGCCGCCGATCTGCTGCTCGAGATTCAGCAGGAGCGCCGGCTCCCGATCCTCAACCTGCTCCCCGCCTCCAAGCAGAGAAAGGTCAAGGGCCTGCTCGGGCACAACCCGTCGACCGCGGGCGGACTGATGAACCCGGATTTCGTCTCCATGCCCGCCGCCGCCAGCGTCGAAAGCACCCTCGAGCGCGTTCGCGACAGTGCGCTCGGCCTCCCGCAGATGGCCACCGTGTGCGTGGTCGACGAGCGCGGCGCCCTGGTCGATGCCGTGTCGCTCTCCGAACTGGTTCGGGCTCAGCCCAATCAGACCCTCTCGGAGCTCACCGACTCCCAGCTCCCCACCGTCCATCCCGAGGCCGACCTGCCCGAGGTCGCCCGGCTGATGGCCGACTACGACCTCGTGGCCATGCCCGTGGTCGATCATTCCGGCGTGCCCGTGGGGCTGATCGCGGTCGATGATGTGCTCGAGCTGTTGCTGCCCGAGGAGTGGCGCCGGCGCGCTGGTACCGCCCGCAGTTGACCGAGCCCGGACGGTGAAATCCCGTGCGCTCGCACCCCCAGCCCCGCGGCCCCGTTGCTAGCCTTGGCCGTGGCATGAGCTGCCCCGACGGATATTCCGAGCACGACGATTTACCGCGAAGTAGCCGGCTCGCGGCCTGCGCGGAGATCGTCGCTGCCCGCCTGGACTGAGTCCCGGCTGATGTGACCTCCGGCCAGGCCGCGGCTGTCGCTGCGGGCGAGCCGAAAGGAGGTCAAGATGGCGACAGATC